>NZ_AJVB01000520.1:0-2564 GCF_000278445.1 Rhodococcus sp. R1101 | reverse complement strand
ACATCCGCGTACGGATCCAGGAAACGCCGGAGATGCGCGTGGCCGCCGCTGCACAGGAACGCACGAAACTACCGTTGGTCGAAGTCCTGCGTTCACACCCGGCGGCGCTGCTCCTCGGTGTCGGTGCCGTGGTGGCGGGCGTGGCGATCACCTACGTCAAGACGACCTTCGCCCTCGCCTGGGCCACCACCGACCTCGGGTTCACCCGATCGGACTTCCTGCTCGTGATCACCCTCGCACTGGTCGCGCAGGTGCTCGTCCAACCCTTCGGTGCGGTTCTCGCCACCAGGATCGACGCGCGACGCGCCGTGCTGTGGATGCTCGGACCCGAGCTCATCGTCCTGCCGCTGATGTTCGTGCTGATCCGCACGGGCTCGCTCACCTGGGCGATCATCGGCATGGTGCTCGCCACCGCGCCGCACGCGATGTACTACTCGGCGCTGGCCGGCATCCTCGCGCAGGTCTTCCCCACCCACGTGCGCTACACCGGCATCTCGTTGTCGTATCAGATCTCGACGGCGATCTTCGCCGGCACCGCCCCGATGGCGAGCCAGTTCCTCCTCAACCGCGCCGGCTCGATCTGGCCGGTCGTCGGACTCGGGATCGGATACGTGCTGATCTCCCTGGTCTGCATGACCGCGCTGCTCAAACGCTCACCGACCAGCACCGAGCCCGACGAACCACGCCCCGCCCCCGCCCGGACGACGGCCGACGCCTCCTGACACCGAACGGACGAAAATGAACTACGCCCACACCGACCCGGCTCTGGATGCGGTACTCGACCGCTGGATCTCCGACGCCCACCGGCCGCTCACCGACCGTCTCCTCGCGCGCCTGGGTGCCGATGCCGCCGACCGTCTCGACGCGCTCGCGGCCACGGCGAACGCCCATCCGCCGGTGCTGCACCGGTACGACCCCGACGGCGAGCGCATCGACCGCATCGAGTACCACCCCGCCTATCTCGAACTGTGCCGCGCCGCCTACAGCGAATACGGTCTCTCGGCACTGTCGCACCGCCCGATCCACGGTTGGACGGACACGCCCCCGCATCTCGTCAAGTACCTCGCGTCATATCTGTTCGTGCAGGCCGAGTTCGGCCTCGCCTGCCCGGTGTCGATGACCGATGCCGCCGCGCGCACCCTGCGGATGTTCGGCGACCCCGAGGTGTTCGGCCCGTGGATCGACGGCCTGACCTCCACCGATCCGGCCACCGCTCTGACGGGGGCGATGTTCATGACCGAGACCCAGGCGGGCACCGATATCGCGAAGACCGAGACCCGCGCCGAATTCGACGGCAACGCATGGCGCTTGACCGGACGCAAGTGGTTCACCTCCAACCCGGACGCCGATGTCGTGATCACCCTCGCCCGGTTCCCCGGCGGCGACGAGAACTCGACCCGCGGCGTCGGAATGTTCATGCTGCCCGAGCGGCTTCCCGACGGGAGCCGGAACTCGTACACGATCGACCGTCTCAAGGACAAGCTCGGCACGCGATCGATGCCCAGCGGCGAGGTCACCCTGCACGGGGCGTACGCGCTGCAGGTCGGCGACCTCGACCGTGGATTCCGGCAGATGACGGAGATGCTGAACACCTCCCGCCTGTCGAACGCGATGCGCTCGAGCGCCCTGATCCGGCGCGCCGTGCGCGACGCCGTCGCTCACACGAGGGATCGGGTGGTCTTCGGGAAGTCCCTGTTCGACCAGCCGCTCATGCGCGCCACCCTGCTGCCGCTGCTGCTCGACGCCGAGGCCGCTCTCGCGCTCGTCGCCTACAGCGGTGCGACCCTCGATCGCGCCGACCACGGTGACGCGCAGGCCCGCAGTGTCGTCCGGATCCTCACGCCCGTCGCCAAGCACTACATCTGCAAGCGCGCCCGCACCGTCACCGGTGAGGCGATGGAGATCCGGGGTGGCAGCGGCTACATCGAGGACCGGGTGTTCGCCCGCCTCGTGCGCGACTCACACCTCGGATCGATCTGGGAGGGTTCGAGCAATGTCATCGCGCTCGACGTGCTGCGGTCGATGCGCAAGAACGGCGCGCACCGGGTCCTGGCCGACGCGCAGCGCACACTGCTCCACGCGGCGCATCCGGAGTGCGCCCCGGTCGTCGCAGCACTGCGGGAACGCTGGGATGCGCTCGAGGCGCGCGGCGAAGACCTGCTCGCCGGCGACGACACGCACGCGCAAACCCGCTGCGCGACCTACACCGACGATCTCGCACGGACGGTGATGGCGACCCTGCTCGTGGACCTGGCGTCGCACCGCATCGCGCGCGGTCTCGGCCACCGGTCGTTGCTCGTCGCCCATGCCTACCTCGACGGCCTGGCCGGTGAACCGAATGCCGTCGCTCTCGACCACCTCGCCGTGATCGCCGACGGCACGGACGTCGACCCGTCCGTCGCGGCCGCCGCGGCGCCGAGCACCGCCGCCGATGCGGCACCGACTGCACTGACAGGAGCCCGCTCATGAGCACGCATCCCACCGGCCCGGCCCCGCTCGCCGGCATCAAGGTCCTCGACCTGTCGAAAATCCTCGCCGGACCGTACGCGACCATGTCGTTCTCC
>NZ_AJVB01000519.1:0-2571 GCF_000278445.1 Rhodococcus sp. R1101 | reverse complement strand
AAGGGTGCGACATATCGAGAACTGTCCTGTTCGTCCCCACGCCGGCGGACTCCGGCGAGCTCAGGATCGTCAGGTTAACGACGCTCCGGGCCGATCGGGCTGCGGGTGCTCACCGTTCATCCCGGCGTCACCGACGGGGGAGGGCGCCGTTCACCGATCGGTCACCGCGCGGCCCGGGAACGGTCAACGATGATGCTCGGCCCGCAAAGCAGCCGCGACCGCGCCGACACGGGCCTCGCGCACCGCGGCCCACAGTGGCTGCAGCGCGCCTTCGCGACCGGCGGTGCCCGAGACCGAACCGGCACGTAGACCCCCACCGCGGCCCGCGACGGTGAGGATCGCCGCCACCTGGTCGGCGGTGTCGAGGATGCGCACGGCACGTGCGGGCAGTGAGGGGGGATACCGGTGCCGGGCGAGTTCGGCGACCTCCTCGGCGATCTCCGCTCGCGGGTCGGTACGGCGACCGTCGGTGCCGACCGTCGGGATACCGCTCAGCGCGGAGGCGGCGTCGCGTACCGCCTCCCGCATCGCGTACTCGGCCGCACCCAGACCACTGTCGAGAGCGATCTCGAGGACGGCGGGCAGCGTGAAGACATTCCACCGCAGGACGTCCGGACCCTCGATCACGGGCACGAGACCCAGTCCCGGGGTACCGGGCGCTCCCACGACGACGCCTTCGCCTGCCGCGAGTGCCGCCGATGCGAACGCGGTGCCGGCGGGCAGGGCGTGTACGGCGCCGGGGGCGGGAAGGACGAGACGCAGTCCCGCGCCGGCAGCGGTGTCGACGCGACGGATCAGGGTGAGGAGCAGGGCGGCACCGTCGGCGACCCCCCGGTCGGGGAGGCCGGCTGCGGAGGCCGCCGCCGCGTCGTGGGCACCCACGAGATGCATCGGCGCCCATTCGTGCAATGCGTCGATCACGTCGTCGGGGGAGGTGTGACCGGACAGCCACGACCCCGCCCACACGGTCAGCGTCAGGCTCGGAGAACTCACCCCGAAAGCATACGGCGGCCCGGTGCGGTGGTCCGGCGTGGCGGCGCGAGGCACCCCGCGCGATGTCCTAGGGTCGACTGGCGTGAGCCCACGCGACATATACGGCGGCGACATCTATGCCGGTCACGCCCGCACGAAGAAGAAGGCCGTTCCCGAACTCGCAGCGGATCGCGGTGTCGTCGTCGAGGACGCCGCATCCGGTTGGTGCGGCGCGATCGTGGGCATCGAGAAGACCTACGACGGCAATTTCGTGCGGCTCGAGGACGGGCAGGGACGTACCCGGCTGTTCGCGATGCGGCCCGCGGCGTTCCTCGTCGACGGAACGCCCGTCACCCTCGTCCGGCCGAAGGCCCGTCCCGCGGCGCGGTCGGCCCGGTCGGCCTCGGGATCGACCCGCGTCGACGGTGTGCGGGCACGCGTGGCGCGGGGCAGCCGGATCTGGGTGGAGGGCGTGCACGATGCCGCCCTCGTCGAACGGGTGTGGGGACACGATCTGCGGGTCGAGGGGGTGGTCGTCGAGCAGCTCGAGGGCCTCGACAATCTCGGTGCCCGCCTCGCCGAGTTCGAGCCCGGACCGGGCCGGCGTGTCGGTGTCCTCGCCGACCACCTGGTCACCGGGTCCAAGGAGGAGCGCCTCACCGCGAACCTCGGCCCGCACGTCATGGTCACCGGCCATCCTTACATCGACGTGTGGCAGGCGGTGCAGCCGAAGGCCGTGGGCATCGACGCCTGGCCCACCATCCCGCGCGGCGAGGATTGGAAGACCGGGGTGTGCCGTGAACTCGGCTGGGGCACACCGCAGGACGGGTGGCGACGAGTGTACGGCGCCGTGAACTCGTTCCGGGACCTCGAATCGCATCTCATCGGCGCGGTGGAGCGTCTCGTGGACTTCGTCACCGAACCCGACGAGGGCTGAGGACCGGCGCACCGCGGACCTGCACACGAGCGGTTACGTGATGACTCGGTGATGTAATCCGGACAGGACGGAAGTCAAAGAAATAAAGAATTCCACCCCCGGAATCGTTCGTGCGTCACGGAGCACGGAGGAACGAGGCGTGCGGCAGCTGTTCCACCAGGGCATCTGCCGGGATGTCCGATTTGTGGTTCGATGGTGACCGTGGCCGCATTGATTTGGTTGATCGCCGGGGCGGCGTTGGCGGCCGGTGAAGCGCTCACGGGCGATTTCGCGCTGCTGATGCTCGGCGCCGCCGCGCTCGTCACCGGAGGTGTCTCCGCGGCGACCGATCTTCCGGTCTGGATCGACGCGGTGATCTTCGCGGTGACATCAGTGGTGCTGCTGCTCGGTGTCCGGCCGGCGCTGAGGCGGAGGTACTCCCTGCCGCCCGCTCTCCCGACCGGTATCGACGCTCTCCCCGGAAAACATGCCCTCGTCCTGGAGCAGGTAGGGGAGCATTCCGGGCGCGTGAAGATCGACGGCGACGTGTGGACCGCCAGACCACTGGACGCCACCGAGGTGTACGAGCCGGGTACGACAGTGACAGTGATGCAGATAAACGGCGCGACAGCCGTCGTATGGAGGGGTGTCTGAGGATGGAAGCATTGATCGTGCTCGCCGTG
>NZ_AJVB01000518.1:0-2575 GCF_000278445.1 Rhodococcus sp. R1101 | reverse complement strand
CGCGGGTGAGGTTCGCGGGGATCTCGGACGACGCGAGGGTGCGTTCGGCGATCGCGAGCAGACGCCGGCCTTGCCGCGCCCAGTCGGCGATGACCGCGTCGACCGTGGCACGATCCTCGTCCGTCAACGGTCTGGTCGAGGTCTCCTCGGCGATGTGCGTACAGCGTGCGAGGACTTCCTCGGGTGCGCCTTTGGTGTGCACGACGACGGATGTGCCGACGCGGTCCACCGACGACATTCGTCGCAGAGCGGGATCGAAGTGGAACTGCGCCAGCCTGTCGTCCTTGCTGCGATGGGGGTCGATGCCGACCTGCGCGGCGGCCTGGAGGAGAGCGAGTTCGGTCGGGTCGCCGATGCCGGTCTTCGCGGCATGTTCACCGTCGGGTCGGATCGTGTCCGGAGTTTCTGCCGGTTCGGAGTTGTTGCACCATACCGCCGCGGTCATCAGCCGGTGCGAGACCGAACGTGCGGCGGGCGGCTCCGGGAGGGCTTCGAAGTCGACGACTCCGTCGCTCGTCCACGCCGTCGTGACGGTCATCCGGTTCACGGTCAGCGTGCCGGTCTTGTCGGTGCAGATGACGCTCGTCGACCCGAGTGTCTCGACGGCCGAGATCCGCTTGACCAGGGCACCCTGTCGGGCGAGCAGGCGTACCCCGACGGCGAGAGCGAGAGTGATGGTGGGAAGCAGCCCCTCGGGAACGTTGGCAACGATCAATCCGATCGCGAAGGTCACGGAGTCTGCCAGGGACAGTCCGGCCAGCAATGTGCCGAGTGGTATGAATGCGGCGCCCATCCCGACGGCGACGACGGCGATCAGCCGCGCAACCCGTTTGACCTGCTTTTCGAGGGGACTTTCCTGATGTCCGCCGCCTTGGGACAACGCCGCGATCCGTCCGAGCTCGGTGTGCATGCCGGTGGCGAAGACCACGGCTGTCGCTTCGCCGGTGACACAGGTGGTGCCGCTGAACACGACGTCCCGCGCGTGGATCAGAGGCACGTGGCTGTCGGCGCTGTCGGCGGTCACCCGCACCGGCATCGATTCTCCGGTGAGAGCCGAGGCGTCGATTTCCGCCACGCCGTCGAGCAGTCGTGCATCGGCGGAGACCCGATCCCCCTCGGAGACCACGATGACGTCACCCGGCACCAGCTCCCGGGCGTCGATTTCCCCGTCGGTGTCGTCACGCAAGACTCGGGCACGTTGGGGCAGGTACGCGGCGAGAGCTTCGACCGCCTGGTCGGCGTGGCGTTCCTGCACGAACGCGAACGCGGCGTTGAGGGCGATGACGACGACGATCGCAACGGCGAGAGGAACGGAGGACGACAGCGCCGCAAGGAGAGCCGCGACCCAGAGCAACAGCGCGAGCGGGTGCACGAGTTGCCGGCTCAGGGCGCGCAACCAGCCTTCGCTGCGGCGACGGACCAGTTCGTTGTAGCCCGACACGCCCAGGCGCCGCTGCGCTTCGCGGGTGGACAGGCCGGTACGGGACGAACGCAGGTCCCGTAGCAGGCGGTCGAGGGATTCGAGGGGATCGACGGGCGGGTCGTGCTCGGCGGTGTCGGTCGTGAAGTGACTCATGAGGTCTCATTCCTGCCGCATCGCACAGGGGCTCGGTGGTGGAGCACAGGGAACCGGTGTCCGCCGCGTCCGACGACCAGAAGGATCTGTTCCGCGACAGCGCCGGCGGTCACTTCTGCAGAATAGGCCTGCACGGCCGGTCGAGCAGCGGCCTCGCCGTCGACCGCGTGGACAGTGACGAGGGACCCCACGCCTCTCGCGTTTCGGGCCTATCGTGGACGTCGACGGAAATCGGAGCACACGGGAGGCCGTGATGCGGTCGGTGTCGGCGGCGATCGAGGCGGTGCAGAGTCTCGGCTCTCTGGTGGGAGGGGATGCACTCGATGGGGACTACTCCACCACACACCGTCTGCGCAGATCTGGTGCTCCGCCCGCTCGGTCCGCAGGACGAGGAGCGAGTCCGCGCATTGCACGAACATCTCACCGAACGGGAGACCTATCTGCGATTCTTCACGCTCGTCCCGCGCCACCTCGACGATCTCGTGGACATGCTGTGCAATCAGGACGACAAGCACGTGAGTCTCGGGGCCTTCGACGACGGAACGCTCGTCGGAGTCGCGAACTACACCGTTCTCGAGCCCGATCACAAGGCTCCTACGGCGGAATGTGCCGTCGCTGTCGGTCATCCGTTCCAGCATCACGGGGTCGGCACCACCTTGCTGCAGCGATTGGTGGGAATCGCGTGGCGTCGCGGCATCCGACATCTGTCGGCATTCGTCCTGGCCGAGAACAGTACGATGTTGCAGGTGCTCGAGGACCTGGGGTGGTCGCGGGACGGGCGAGCGCCGGGGCCCGTGGTCGAGGTGAAGATCGACCTCGCGGATCCGAGGGGCGAGGACGACCTCCGAAACCTGATCGCCGGGCCGGCCGGTTGACGCAGTGCCACCTGTTCTTCGCGTCCGGTGGCCGCGGCGCGACGAAAACCGTGCAGTGTGCGACGCATTCGCGTTCGAAATGCGCTGTCTGCGCCCCGGAATGCGCGTAATCTCGGCACCGTGT
>NZ_AJVB01000517.1:0-2595 GCF_000278445.1 Rhodococcus sp. R1101 | reverse complement strand
CTGTGGGCCCGATCGTATCGGGCAGGATGATCGTGTCCGCATTCCCTACGGAGGTACCGGAGGAAAGATGAGTCCGAACTCGCTCCTGTCCAAGAAGAAGTTCGCGGAACTCGGCCGCTCCCAGCAGGTGCTCGTGCTCCTGCTCGCGGCGGTGCAGTTGTCGCTCGCCGTGGCGGCCTGGGCCGATCTGGCGACTCGGCCGGCCGAGAAGGTCAACGGCAGCAAGCTGCGCTGGGCGCTGACGATCGCGGTGAACTTCTTCGGGCCGATCCGCTACTTCCGCAAAGGCCGCCGGGACTGAGTGGTCTGCCCGCCCGATCCCGGACGAGCCGAAGGCCCCGAACCGATTTCGGTTCGGGGCCTTCGGGTTTCGGAGTGTCCGAGGGGGGACTTGAACCCCCACGTCCGTTAATAGGACACTAGCACCTCAAGCTAGCGCGTCTGCCATTCCGCCACTCGGACCGACGCCCACACGGGGCATGTCGGTAGAGCCCGCTCCCGCGGGCGCTGAGGAAACAGTAGCGCATGGGGCGCCCGATCCCCAAAACGGCACTTCAGACGCTCTCGCGGTACTCGACGGGCCGGGCCTCACAGGTATCCGCTCGCTTGTTCGTCATCCGCCCCAGCAATTGCTGCGGCGGATAACGAAAGTGGTAGCGGTTGCCGCCGGTTCGATCGTGTCTCCGACAACGACGAAGGCCCCGAACATGGTGTTCGGGGCCTTCGTCGTCTGTCTCGACTCAGAGTGTCCGAGGGGGGACTTGAACCCCCACGTCCGTTAATAGGACACTAGCACCTCAAGCTAGCGCGTCTGCCATTCCGCCACTCGGACCTGATGCTCGCGCCCGCTCGTCGTGGGCGCTGTGAAAGAGTAACCCACCGCGCCGACGGTCCCAAATCGCCGCCTCCACCTGCACTGATCCGAACTGTCGTGGGGGTGGACGGGCGGTGGTAGACATACGGCCATGGCCATTGACACGAGCGCCCACCAGCCGTCCAGAGCAGAGGAGGAGGTCGTCGACCTCGTCTCCCGCCTCATCCGGTTCGACACCTCGAACACCGGTGAACCCACCACGACCCGGGGCGAACGCGAGTGCGCCGAATGGGTGGCCTCCGTGCTCGAGGAGGTCGGCTACGAGACGACCTACGTCGAATCCGGCGCGCCGGGCCGCGGCAACGTCTTCGCCCGGCTGGCGGGCCAAGACCCGAGTCGCGGTGCGCTGATGCTCCACGGCCATCTCGATGTGGTGCCTGCCGAGGCCGCGGACTGGAGCGTGCACCCGTTCTCCGGCGCCGTCGAGAACGGCTACGTGTGGGGACGCGGAGCGGTCGACATGAAGGACATGGTCGGCATGATGATCGCCGTCGCCCGCTACTTCAAGGTCGAGAACATCGTGCCCCCGCGTGATCTGGTCTTCGCGTTCGTCGCCGACGAGGAGGCCGGGGGCAAGTTCGGTTCGCAATGGCTGGTGGAGCACCGGCCCGACCTGTTCGAGGGCGTCACCGAGGCTGTGGGGGAGGTCGGTGGGTTCTCCTTGACCGTGCCACGTCCCGACGGCACCGAACGGCGCCTGTACATGGTCGAGACCGCGGAGAAGGGCATGCGCTGGATGCGCCTGACCGCGACCGGTGTCGCCGGGCACGGCTCGTTCCTGCACGAGGACAATGCCGTCACCGTGCTCTCCCGCGCCGTGGCCCGGCTCGGTTCCCACACCTTCCCGCTCGTGGTGAACGATTCCGTAGCCGAGTTCCTCTCCGTCGTGAGTGAGGAGACCGGGCTGGACTTCGATCCGACCTCACCCGATCTCGAGGGGGCACTCGCCAAGCTCGGCTCGATCGCCCGCATCGTGGGCGCGACCCTGCGCGACACCGCGAACCCCACCATGCTCGACGCCGGCTACAAGGCCAACGTCATCCCGCGCACTGCGCACGCCGTCGTCGACTGCCGCATCCTGCCCGGCCGGCTCGCCGAGTTCGAACGCACCGTCGACGAGCTGATCGGCCCGAACGTCACCCGCGAGTGGATCACCGGACTCGAGCCGTACGAGACCACCTTCGACGGCGAGCTCGTGGACGCGATGAACGCCGCGATCCTCGCGCACGATCCGATCGGCCGGACCGTGCCGTACATGCTCTCGGCCGGCACCGACGCCAAAGCGTTCGCCAGGCTCGGGATCCGTTGCTTCGGGTTCGCGCCGCTGCAGTTGCCGCCCGACCTGGACTTCGCGGCCCTGTTCCACGGCGTCGACGAGCGTGTCCCCGTCGACGCGCTGCGCTTCGGCACCCGTGTCATGGAACACTTCCTCCTGCACGCCTAGAACACTCGACACCGTCACGAAAGGACCGGAATGGCTTTCGATTACGACCCGTACACGTTCCTGCCCGAGCTGCCCACCTTCGAGGTGACCAGCGCGGACTTCGCCGAGGGCGAGGAATGGAAACTCCCGCAGGCCAGCGGTGCGTTCGGAATCCCCGGGGGCGGCGACGTCTCCCCCGCAGCTGTCCTGGTCGGGTTTCCCCGCCGAGACGAAGAGCTTCGTCGTCACGGTGTTCGATCCGGATGCTCCGACGGCGTCGGGTTTCTGGCACTGGGCC
>NZ_AJVB01000516.1:0-2605 GCF_000278445.1 Rhodococcus sp. R1101 | reverse complement strand
GTCACCGCTGCGCCCTTCCGTCGCGACGGAAGGGCGTCCGAGTGATCGCGTGAACAGAACTGGCGCACAGCGATTCCGGATCCCGAGTACGGATCCGGGCGAGGAGCGCGAAGGCTCCGGGCGACGCGGGCGTCACTCCTCCATCATGACGCCTTCCCGGCAGCGCAACCAGCATGTCGAGGGCACGAACGCGAGGTGGTGTGCTCCTCGGAGCCGTGGCGTTGCCGCCGAGATCAGACGCGGAAGACGACCTCGACGGCGTGATTCGTGCGGCCTCGCGTCGACAACCGAGCGGTGTCAGAACAATCGCGGCGTCGCGTGCGACCCGTCCCGGGCTTCACGGATCCGGGCGTGCCAGCGGTCGACGAGCCACATCTCCACCATCTCCGGGCGCGTGGTGATCAACGACGCCCACATGTCGAGTAGTTCGACGTACCGGTGGTAGCGCCGCAAGGTGAAGTCGGCGACCGAGGGATCCTCGAGCCACCCTTCGTGGATGAGCGTCGACACCGCGTGCTGATCGAGAAGTTGCGCCGGCCCTGCCTCGGTCCGGACCTCGACCGCCCACAGATAGGTCGCCAGTAGCGGCACGCCGACCCCGGGGGTGTCCGGCCATCCGGACCAGGTCTGCCGAGCAGTCTCGGGCAGCGACTTGGTCTTTGCGCAGTAGTCGAGGACTCCCTTGATCCTGGCGAACCTGTCCCGGTCCTTCGGAGCGTGTGCGTCGCGGACATCGGGAAAGCGTCTGGCGCCGCGTCGTCTCGGGTGGGCACTACGCCAGGCCGCGCACAGGAACAGCAAACCCAGTCCGGCGTGGTCGGCGTCGATCAGTTCGCTACCCGAACGGAGGTCGTTGCGCTGGACGATCGCCTCACCGTCATCGATGATCCGTCCGTCGAGATTCCGACCGCGGAGGCGGATCTCGTGCCCGGCACGCTCGAGATGGCCGTTCCACCACTTCAGGTCGACGGTGACGCCCTCGTCGAGCACCTGCAGGTCGAACGAGCGCGCCCGGCACCACTCCGAACACGCTTGCGGAGGCTCGAACCCCTGGTCGTACGGATGCATTCTGTCGACCTTGCCACGAACGGTGGGCGACTCCGGGGCAGGACACGTGCGTGGGACACCTGTTCCCCCCTGGTGACAGCACTTCTGAGCTCATCGCCTACCGTAGATCGGCCTACGGCAGTGTTCCGCTCCGGTCGTCCGAAGTATCCGGTGCCGTGTCGAGTCGGTGGATCGTATCGAGCGTCTCGTCCAGCCAGGCCAGCCAGGTCTCCTCCAGGACGATGCCGAGGCGCAGCACGCGGTGTTGCAGGGTACGTCGCGCGTCGCCCCGAAGTTCGGCGAAGTCGCGTTGCTCGATGGCTCGATACTGCTCGAGCATCGCCGTCCGATACGCGCGTTGATGTTCCAAGGCCGGGCGCGCTGAGACGGGATCGGCGAGGGCCGCGGCGGCGCGCAGACGGACGGAGATGCCGGACCGAACTACGTCCGGATCCTCGATCTCGGCGATCCAGCCGCGCAGCAGCCGGCGGCCGTCGGGTGTGATGGTGAAACGCCGGGGCTGGCCTCGGCCGGGTTTGCCGTCCGCAGGGACTTCGCGGATCAGGTCGGCGGTGCGCATCCGGTCCAGTTCGCGGTAGATCTGCTGGTGGGTCGCCGGCCAGAAGTAACCGATCGACCGGTCGAAGCGGCGAGCGAGTTCCAGTCCGGTGCTGTCGCGCTCGACCAGTGCGGTGAGGATGGCGAACCTGAGTGACATCGGGTCAGCCTAGGTCACGTTATCCGGCGTCGATCATGACGACTCGGCGTCGTTCGAGGGACCCCCACGCCTGCTCGTACTCGTCCCGGAGTCGTTGGACGAGTTCGCGGACGGTGACGACGGATTCGATCGCGCCGAGGCCCTGGCCGGCTCCCCAGATGTCGCGCCAGGCCTTGGCGTCGGTGCCGCCGCCGGAGCCGAAGTTCATGGCGGACGGATCGGATTCGGGGAGGTTGTCGGGGTCGAGGCCGGCGGCGACGATGCTGCCTCGCAGGTAGTTGCCGTGCACCCCGGTGAACAGGTTGCTGTAGACGATGTCCTTGGCGGTGCTGTCGACGATCATATTCTTGTAATCGGCGGCATTGCGGGCTTCCTCGGTGGCGAGAAAGGCGGTGCCGGCGTACGCGAGGTCGGCGCCGGCGGCCTGGGCGGCGAGGATGGAGCGGCCGTGCGCGATGGATCCCGACAGCAGCAGTGGGCCGTCGAACCACCGGCGGATCTCCTGGAGCAAGGCGAACGGTGATTGCACGCCGGCATGTCCTCCTGCTCCCGCGGCGACGGCGACGATTCCGTCCGCACCCTTGTCGATCGCCTTACGAGCGAATTCGTTGGAGATCACATCGTGGAGAACGATGCCTCCATAGGAATGGACGGCCTCGTTGACCTCTTCTCGCGCCCCCAAGGAGGTGATCACGATCGGCACCCGGTGCTCGACGATGACCTCGAGGTCCTGCTCGAGCCGCTCGTTGGAGCGGTGCACGATCTGGTTGACGGCGAACGGCGCGACGTACTGCTCGGGGTGGCGTGCGGCATAGTCGGCGTTGCTCTCGGTGATCTGGT
>NZ_AJVB01000515.1:0-2606 GCF_000278445.1 Rhodococcus sp. R1101 | reverse complement strand
AACGGCTCGACGGCATCCGTCTCGCCGGCCTCGTGGTCGCCGTGTCCGGCATGGTGATCGTCGCCGTGGGACAGGGCGCCGCGGACGCGAGCCCGATACCCATGACCCTCGCGTTGCTCGCCGGACTGTCGTGGGCGGTCGGCAACATCGGGACCCGCAAGGCCGGCGCCGGTGACCCCATGCGCCTGATGCTGTGGATGTGCGTCGTGCCCGTGCTCCCGTTCTTCGGGGTCTCCTGGTTCGTCGAGGGCCCGCAGGCGTGGACCACCCTCGGTACCGCCGTCACCACCGTGGACGGGGGCCTGGCGCTGGCCGGACTCGCCTACGTCGTGCTGGCGGGCACGATCGCCGGTACCGGGATCTACGCCTCGCTGCTGTCGCGCTATCCCGCCGGGACCGTGGCGCCGCTCTCCCTCATGGTGCCGGTCGTGGGGTTCACCGTCGCATGGATCACGCTCGGTGAGCGGCCGGCGCCGTCGTCCCTGATCGGCGGTGTGATCGTCGTCGTCGGAGCCCTCGCCGCCCAGGGTGGCCGCGGCAGTGTGACGAGCAGGACGCTCCTCCGGCGACACAACGCTCCCGCGCCTGTGGAACACTCGCCGACGTGGGAACCAGCACAGGAATCACCGCACGTGGACGGCTCGCACTACGCGCAGCCCGGGCCGCCGCGTGGGCGTCCCAGAAGGCCGGACGCGGTAAGGGCTCGATGATCGGAGGGCTCGTCGCCCTGAAGATCGATCCGGCACTGATGAAGCAGCTCGGCCACGGCCGGCAGACCGTGCTCGTCACCGGGACGAACGGCAAGTCCACGACGACACGCATGACGGCCGCCGCTCTCGAGACGATCGATTCGGTCGTCACCCAGGCGGACGGCGCGAACATGGACGCCGGGATCGTCGCCGCTCTCGCCACCGACCTCCGGGCGCCGCTCGCCGCGATCGAGGTCGACGAGCTCCACACCCCGCACGTCGCCGACGCCCTCGAACCCAGAGCGATCGTGCTGCTCAATCTCAGCCGCGACCAGCTCGACCGGGTCGGTGAGATCAACATGATCGAGCGGAAGCTGCGCGAGGGCCTGAAGCGGCATCCCGACGCCGTGATCGTCGCGAACTGCGACGACGTGCTCGTCACGTCCGCCGCCTACGACAACCCGAACGTCGTGTGGGTCGCCGCCGGAGCCGGCTGGGCCAACGACTCGGTGAGTTGCCCGCGCTCGGGCGAACCGATCGTCCGTGAAGGCGACCACTGGTACAGCACGGGCTCCGATTTCGCGCGCCCGACACCCGACTGGTGGGTCGACGACGAGAACCTCCACGGGCCCGACGGTCTCGTTCTCCCGCTGAAGCTCACCCTCCCCGGCCGCGCGAACCGCGGGAACGCCGCCCAGGCGGTCGCGGCCGCCGTCGCCCTCGGAGCCGACCCGGAGAAGGCCGTCGCGGCCGCAGCGGTCGTGGAGGAGGTCGCCGGCCGCTACAAGACGGTGCAGGTCGGGCCGCATTCGGTGCACATGCTTCTCGCGAAGAACCCCGCCGGCTGGCAGGAGGCCCTGTCGATGATCGACCCGACCGTCGACGGTCTGGTCATCGCCGTCAACGGTCAGGTGCCGGACGGCGAGGACCTGTCGTGGTTGTGGGACGTGCGGTTCGAACACTTCGAGGGCGTACAGGTCGTCGCCGCAGGTGAACGCGGCACCGATCTCGCGGTCCGTCTGACCTATGCGGGGGTCGAGCACACGCTGGTGCCGGATCCGTTGAAGGCCATCGCCTCGTGCCCTCCCGGTCGTGTGGAGGTGCTCGCCAACTACACCGCGTTCCGCGATCTCAACACCGCCATTGCCAGGAGAGCTGCCCATGTCTGAGTCGACCGTCCGCATCGGACTCGTCCTGCCCGACGTGATGGGCACCTACGGCGACGGCGGCAACGCCCTGGTGCTGCGCCAGCGACTGCGGATGCGCGGTCACGACGCCGAGGTCGTCGAGATCGGATTGAACGATCCGGTCCCGGAGTCCCTCGACCTCTACACCCTCGGCGGCGCGGAGGACGCGGCGCAGCGGCTGGCCACGCGACACCTGCAGCGCTACCCGGGACTGCAGCGTGCAGCCGAGCGCGGAGCGCCGGTGCTCGCGATCTGCGCCGCGATCCAGGTGCTCGGCCACTGGTACGAGACGTCCTCCGGCGAACGGGTCGACGGCGTCGGCATCCTCGACGCGACCACCTCGCCGCAGCAGACCCGCGCGATCGGCGAGATCGTCATCCGGCCCGCCCTCGCCGGTCTCACCCAGCCGCTGACAGGATTCGAGAACCACCGCGGTGGAACGACTCTCGGCTCCGATGCCACCGGGCTCGGCCGCGTCGACCGCGGTGTCGGCAACGGCGTGGGCGACGGACTCGAAGGTGCCGTGCAGGGCTCGGTGATCGGCACGTATCTGCACGGTCCCGTACTCGCCCGCAACCCCGAGCTCGCCGATCACCTCCTCATGCGCGCTCTGGGCGTGGACTCCCTGCCGCCGCTGGACCTCCCCGAGGTCGATCTGCTGCGACAGGAACGGTTGCGCGCCTGACGGTTGCGCGCCTGAGCGCTCAGCCGTGCGCGGCGACGTGTCGAG
>NZ_AJVB01000514.1:0-2618 GCF_000278445.1 Rhodococcus sp. R1101 | reverse complement strand
GACAGCACCACCCCGATCCCGCTGATGAAGAAGAACAGGAACGCCTCGTGGGCACGCTCGCGGCCACCGCGGTTACGGAAGGACCATTCGCGGTTGAGGATGTACGAGCAGATCACTGCGACCACGCCGGCGATGATCTTGGCGGTCACCGGCTTCTCGGCCAGGATCGTGAGCTTGAGCGTGTAGAAGATCGACGAGTCGATCACGAAGGTCGTACCGCCGACGATGGCGAACTTGATCAATTCGCGATGCCGGAGCAACAGCCCCCGCAAAGGCTGGGGAACTCTGCTCAACGCTTCATCGACGACGGCCACTTGGAGAAGTGTACGAAACGTGGAGGTGAATTTCCGAAACCCGACCGCACATGTCGGCATTCCCACACGCCTCCGTCGCTCGTCCGTGGTGCCCCGGGACGGCGTGACGACATGCTGTGACACCATGGACAGCCGTGACAGGCAGACCTGATTCGTCCCCCCGATCCGATACCCCCCGCACCCTGACGACCGGCATGCCCGTCGTCACGATGATCGGCGGAGGCCAGCTCGCGCGGATGACGCATCAGGCGGCCATCGCCCTCGGTCAGACGCTGCGCGTGCTCGCGGCCGGCCCGGACGAACCCGCCGCGCAGGTCAGCCCGAACGTGGTGATCGGCAGTCACGACGACCTCGACGCCCTCCGCCGCGCCGCGACCGGTGCGCACGCGCTCACCTTCGACCACGAAGGCGTTCCCACCGAGCACCTCGAGGTGCTCCAGCGCGAGGGTGTCGCGGTGCTGCCGCCCCCGCAGGCCTTGATCTACGCCCAGGACAAGATCGCGATGCGGAAGCGGCTCGGTGCGCTCGGCGCGCCGATGCCGAAGTTCGCGGAGATCACCTCGGTCGAGGACGCCCGCGCGGCCCTGGACACGCTCGGTGATCCGTACGTGCTCAAGGCCGCGCGCGGTGGTTACGACGGCCGCGGTGTGTGGATCCTCGACGATCACGCCGAACTCGACCGGGTCGTCGCCGAGCAGCTCGCCGCCGGCGTCCCGCTCCTCGCCGAGGAGAAGGTCGAGTGGACGCGGGAACTGTCGGCGATGGTCGCCCGGTCCCCGTTCGGTCAGGGTGCGTCGTGGCCGGTCGTCGAGACCGTCCAACGCGACGGTCAGTGCGCCGTCGTCATCGCACCTGCCCCGGATCTGGCCGAGGACGTCGCGACCGCCGCCGAGCAGCTCGCCCTGCGGATCGCGGGAGAGCTCGGCGTCGTCGGTGTCATGGCAGTCGAGCTGTTCGAGACCCGCTCCGGTGAACTGGTCGTCAACGAACTCGCGATGCGTCCGCACAATTCCGGCCACTGGGGCATGGACGGTGCACGCACCGGCCAGTTCGAACAGCACCTGCGGGCCGTGCTCGACTATCCGCTCGGCGACACGACCCCGATCGCCCCGGTGACGGTGATGGCGAACGTACTCGGTGCGCCCGAGGCGCCGGCGATGAGCATGGACGAGCGTCTGCACCATCTGTTCGCCCGGATGCCCGACGTGCATGTGCACCTCTACGGCAAGGGGGAGCGCAAGGACCGCAAGATCGGCCACGTCAACGTGCTCGGCGCACCGTCCGGATCGATCGACGATCCCGAGTACGTCGCTGCGGTGCGTGAGCGCGCCGAACGCGCGGCGCACTGGCTGTCGCACGCGGTGTGGACCGACGGTTGGAACGAACACACGGGAGAAAACGGTGAATGACGCGGTGCAGGGCGCACAGGTCGGCCTGATCATGGGCAGCGACTCGGACTGGCCGACCATGCAGGCCGCAGCCGAGGCGCTCGTCGAGTTCGGGATCCGCTTCGAGGTGGGTGTCGTCTCGGCGCACCGCACGCCGCAGCGGATGCTCGACTACGCGAAGGACGCCGCCGGTCGCGGTATCAAGGTCGTCATCGCCGGTGCCGGCGGCGCCGCGCACCTGCCGGGCATGGTGGCCTCGGCGACCCCGCTGCCGGTGATCGGTGTGCCGGTACCGCTGAAGTACCTCGACGGTATGGATTCGCTCCTGTCGATCGTGCAGATGCCGGCCGGTGTTCCCGTCGCCACCGTCTCCATCGGCGGCGCCCGCAACGCGGGTCTGCTCGCCGCCCGCATCCTCGGCGCCTCCGATCCGGCCCTGCGCGAGCGGATGGAACGGTTCCAGGCGGGTCTCGAGCAGATGGTGCTCGAGAAGGACGAGGCATTGCGGCAGAAACTGCTCGGCTGACGGGCCCGAAGGTGCCTCTGGTCGAGCGGTGGCACCGCTGGAGCCGGGACCATGTCGGGACGATCGACGCGGTCCTGGCCGCTGCGCTCGCATTCGTGGGTGTGGCCGGGACGCTCCCCGCGGACGAAGGGCCGTGGGCGACCGGCGTGGCCGTCGCGATGACGGTGCCGCTGGCGTGGCGACGCACCCGTCCCGTCGTCGCCGGTGGGATCGTGGCGGCAGCCGCCTACCTACATCTGGCGATCCTCCCGGAAATGAACGCCGCGGCACCGTTCGCGGTACCGGCCGCGGTGTACGCCCTCGCTGCCTACGCTCCGCGGTGGGCGGCGAACACCGCGCTCGTGGTGTCGGTTGTCGGTGGCGCGATCGCCGGAGTGCGGTACTTCGACC
>NZ_AJVB01000513.1:0-2624 GCF_000278445.1 Rhodococcus sp. R1101 | reverse complement strand
CCGTGCGCGCCCTTCTGATCGTGAACCCGAATGCGACGACGACCACTCCTGCCGGTCGCGACCGCCTCGCTCACGCACTGAGGGGCCGGCTCGCGTTGACCGTCGTGCACACCACCCATCGGGGGCACGCCGCCGAACTCGCGCGCTCGGCGCACGGCGACGGGATGGACGTCGTCGTCGCGCACGGGGGTGACGGCACCGTCAACGAGATCGTCAACGGCCTGCTCGGCCCGTCCCCGAATCGATCCGCCGATCCGACGCTCCCCCGGCTCGCGGTGGTGCCGGGCGGCTCGGCGAACGTCTTCGCGCGCTCCCTGGGCCTGTCGGCCGATCCACTCGAGGCGACCGGGCAGGTGCTCGAGTCGTTGCGGGAGGGCAGGAGCACCCGCATCGGTCTCGGTCACTGCGACGGGCGATGGTTCACCTTCAATGCGGGGCTCGGTCTCGACGCCCAGGTGTGCGAGGCCATCGACCTCAGCCGCGCGGAGGGCAGGAAGGTGACCACGGCGCGCTACGTGCGGCATGCGGTGACCCGGTTCTTCGCGTCGAAGCGGGACGAGCCGACGCTCACGCTCGAGCTGCCCGGATCCGATCCGATTCCGGGTGTGCACTATGCGTTCGTGTCGAACTCGAGTCCGTGGACGTATCTCGAGTCCCGTCCGGTGCACACGAATCCCGGTACGTCGTTCACCACCGGACTCGGGGTGTTTGCCATGACCACCACCCGGGTACTTCCGAGCCTGCGGGTGGTGAGGCAACTCCTGGCCGCCCGTGGCGAGCCGGCGTCCCCGTACCTGGTGCGTGCGGACGACATCGCGTGCGTCCGCGCCCGGGCGTCGCGCCCGATCGGACTCCAGGTGGACGGCGACTATCTGGGACTCCGCACCGAGGTCGAGTTCGTGGCCGTACCGTCGATCCTCGATGTCGTCGCGCCTCGTCCACAGTCCCTGTGGCGGGGCAGCGGCCGAAAGAGAAGCACGAATTCTGTGATTACCACTACCTTCTCGGCCGAAAGGGAGTAGGAAGAGGGATCGGCGAACTCGAAACTCACACCAGCGTGAGCTTCCCCACGATCATGGTCGATTCTATTGACTCCACGCTCGTTCGTGAAAGCATTCACAAGTAACCGCGCGGAAACACTCCGTGCCGCAGGCGTGAACACGCATTGACCGATCAGCCGGTGCGCACGCACCATCGAAGGAGAGTAGAAGCATGGACTGGCGCCACAAGGCCATCTGCCGCGACGAGGATCCGGAACTGTTCTTCCCCGTGGGGAACAGCGGCCCGGCTCTCGCGCAGATCGCGGATGCCAAGCTCGTGTGCAACCGTTGCCCCGTCACCGCCGAATGCCTTTCGTGGGCACTCGAGTCCGGCCAGGATGCCGGCGTGTGGGGCGGAATGAGCGAGGACGAGCGCCGCGCTCTCAAGCGCCGCAACGCTCGCACCCGCGCTCGCACGGCGGTCTGAGCGGACTCCGACATATGTTCGAAGGCCCGGTCTCCTCACGGAGACCGGGCCTTCGAACGTCGGGCTCACATTCATCGGGTTTACATACATCGGGCGCCGGACGACTCAGGCGACCGGCACCTTGCCCAGCGGCAGCTGTAGGCGCGCATCGGTTCCGCCGGTGTCGTTGGCCGTCAACTCCAGCGACCCGCCGAGTTCCGCGGCCACCAGCGTCCGGACGATCTGCAGACCGAGCCGGTTCGACGCCTCGAGGCTGAAGCCCTCGGGAAGACCCTTCCCTTCGTCGCGTACCACCACGTCGAGCATGCGGGCCGAGCGCTGGGCATTGACGGTGACCGTGCCGTTGACGCCCGGATCGAAGGCGTGCTCGACCGCGTTCTGGACGAGCTCGGTCAGCACCATCACCAGCGGCGTCGCGCGGTCGGCGGGGAACACACCGAGATTCCCCTCCCGCACCACCCGGATCTGACTGCCCACCGTCGACACGTCGACGACGATCGGGATCAGCTGGTCGAAGACACCGTCGAGATCGACCTCCTCGTCCACCGACATCGACAGGGCCTCGTGCACGAGAGCGATGGATGTGACGCGACGAACCGCCTCTCCGAGGGCCTGCTGGGCCTCCGTGTTACCGGTTCGGCGCGCTTGCAGACGCAGCAGAGCGGCGACCGTCTGCAGATTGTTCTTGACACGATGGTGGATCTCCCGGATGGTCGCGTCCTTGCTCAGCAGGGCGCGGTCGCGACGCTTGACCTCCGTGACGTCGCGGACGATCACCGCGGCGCCCCGGATCTTCCCTCCCGGATTCAGAACCAGCGCACGGATCAGGACCGTGGCACCGCGCGCCTCGACCTCCATACGCTGACCGAGACGACCCTCCACGGCCCCGCGAAGGTAGTCGGTGACGTCGCGGCTCTCGAAGGGGTCGGTGACCAGCGCGCGGGTCGTCCCGACGAGATCCTGGCCGATGAGGTCGGAGTTCAGACCCATCCGGTGGTAGGCCGACAGCGCGTTGGGGCTGGCATAGACGACCTTGCCCGCCCGGTCGAGACGGATGAACCCGTCGCCTGCCCGCGGACTCGACTTGGTGTCGGAGCGCGCCTCGGGCGTGGGGAAGGTGCCCTCGCTGATCATGCGATAGAGGTCGTCGGCGCATT
>NZ_AJVB01000512.1:0-2638 GCF_000278445.1 Rhodococcus sp. R1101 | reverse complement strand
GGCGAAGAACCTCAAAGAGGATGCCGCGCCGGTGCTCGACGCCTCCGTCACGGCCCTCGAGGGTCTGGCCGACTGGACCACCCCGGCGATCGAGGAGGCGTTGAAGAGCGCGCTGATCGAGGGCCTGGAACTCAAGCCGAGGAAGGCCTTCGCGCCCGTGCGGGTCGCGGTGACCGGATCGCACGTCAGCCCTCCGCTCTACGAGTCGATGGAGTTGCTCGGCCGGGAGCGCACGCTCGCCCGGCTGCGCGCCGGCCGCACTCGTATCGCCTGACGAGTCCGTCCTCTCGGCCCGCCGCCTGCTCCCGGCGACGGGCCGAGATGGTGTCCGGACTCGATTTCGGTGCTCTGACCAGCCGATTTGTAGTTCATAGCGGGGTTGGTGCTAATCTTCTTCTCGGTTCGGAACGGAGACCGCAGCGCGAGAGCGCGGGTCGACGGAACAGACCATTGGGGTATGGTGTAATTGGCAACACAGCTGATTCTGGTTCAGCCATTCTAGGTTCGAGTCCTGGTACCCCAGCTGAGGCGCGGTGGTTTGCCCGCAGCGCCTCGGCCAGCTATGCTGGCTGAGCTTCCTTCGGGGAGTGAAGAGAAGAAGTTCCATAGGCCCCCGTCGTCTAGCGGCCTAGGACGCCGCCCTCTCACGGCGGTAGCGTGGGTTCGAATCCCATCGGGGGTACAACGGACTCCCACCGATCTGCGGTTCGGTGGGTGTTTCTTCTCTCCGAAGGCACCGATCGGTCGGTGCCGAGGAAAGTTCCAGGCCCCCGTCGTCTAGCGGCCTAGGACGCCGCCCTCTCACGGCGGTAGCGTGGGTTCGAATCCCATCGGGGGTACAACCACGAAGGCTCTCCGATCCTCGATCGGGGAGCCTTTCGCGTATCCGGGGTCAGTGTGCGGCGGACGGGAGGTAGGCCGCCGTCGTGCCGCCGATCGCCATGCCGGGCATCCCGAGCTTGCGGTGGTCCCACGAGCGCACCCGCACGGGCACCACGCGCACGGCCACCCGCTTGTTCATCATCTGCTCCACCACGGGACGCGCCTCGTCCGTGTACTGGGCGGTGTACCGCTCCCACACGTCGCGGCAGACGTCGAACAGCCGGTCGTGGTCGTCGACGATCTCTGCCCGTCCCTCGATCGATACGCCGCGCAACTGGTCGTAGGTGTCTCCGGCCTCGACGAGGACGGTGACACGGTCGTCGCGGCGGAGGTTGACGACCTTCTGCGATTTCGACTTCGTCTCGAACCAGATCTCCCCGTCCAGTACCGCGTACCACATGGCGACGAGATGCGGGGTGCCCGTCGGTCCGAGGGTCGCGAGGTTCGCGACCCGGCTGCGGTGGAGGAACTCGTCGATCTCCGAGTCCGTCATCGTGATGTCTGCGCGGCGGTTCGTTCCCATGCGAAGCACTGTGGCACAGGGAAGGGCCGCACGCCCGGGTTCCTCCCGCTCCCGTCCGGGAGGTAGCCCGCGCGTGCGTTCCGGCTTCAGAGACGCTTCTGGAGCGCCTCCGCGGCGGCGAGGAGGTCGGCGGCCCATCGGGCACCCGGTCGGCGGCCCATACGGTCGATGGGACCCGATACGGAGATCGCGGCGATCACGGCGCCGGCGTTGTCGCGGACGGGTGCGGCGACCGAGGCCACACCGGGCTCGCGTTCGGCGGCGCTCTGGGCCCAGCCGCGGCGGCGGACCTCGACGAGGACGCGTTCGCCGAACGCGGCCTCGGGAAGAATGGCGCGCTGGGTCGCCGTATCGGCCCACGCGAGCAGAACTTTCGCACCGGAACCGGCCGTCATGGGAAGGCGCGCCCCGACAAGGACCGTGTCGCGCAGGCCGGTCGGGGGTTCGAGGGCCGCGACGCAGACCCGCTGGGTGCCCTCGCGGCGGTACAACTGAACGCTCTCTCCGGTGATCTCGCGTAGGCGGGGGAGTACGAGAGAGGCGGCCTCGACGAGGGTGTCGCCTGCGCCCGCGGACAATTCGGCCAGTCCGGGACCGGGACGCCACTGCCCGTCGCTGTCGCGCATGAGCAGGCGGTGGACCTCGAGGCCGACTGCGAGACGGTGCGCGGTGGCGCGGGGCAGGCCCGTCCGTGTGCACAACTCGTTGAGGTTGCACGGTTGTTCGGCAACCGCGTGGAGGACTGTCATCGCTTTGTCCAGCACTCCGATCCCGCTATGCTGTCTCATAGGTCGATACCTCCGTCTCGCATAATGGGAAGCATATCGCATGCCGAGAGCGGTGGGGACGACGCCATACGCGGCCGGACAGCCCCCGGGATTCGCGTTCGTCACGTACGACAAGGTGGAGAAGATGGCTGGAAAGACTCTGGCGGAGAAGGTGTGGGACCAGCACGTGGTCGTGCGCGGTGAAGGAGAGGGATCGGCACGACAGCCCGACCTCATCTACATCGACCTGCACCTCGTACACGAAGTGACCAGCCCGCAGGCCTTCGACGGCCTCCGGCTGGCCGGACGCCCGCTCCGGCGCCCCGATCTCACGATCGCCACCGAGGATCACAACGTCCCCACGGTGGACATCGACAAGCCCATCGCCGACCCGGTCTCGCGCACGCAGGTCGAGACCCTGCGTCGAAACTGCGAGGAGTTCGGTGTCCGACTGCATCCCATGGGC
>NZ_AJVB01000511.1:0-2649 GCF_000278445.1 Rhodococcus sp. R1101 | reverse complement strand
TCGCGACGGCGACCTTGTCGAGCAGGTGGCCGGTCTGCGACTCGGCGATCACCTCGTGCGCCCAGTCGAACAACTCCGTGCCGGCGAGCCAGTGCCGCAGGGGCACCGGGAAGCCCAGCTTCGCGCGGTGCAGCACATGCGGCGGGACGATGCCCTCCAATGCCTGCCTCAACGCGTACTTCGTCGTCTGTTTCGTAATCTTCTGTTCCGACGGCACCTGCGAGGCCACCCGGAACACCTCGGAGTCCAGGAACGGCACACGCAGCTCGAGTGAGTTGGCCATCGTCATCTTGTCGGCCTTGACGAGGATGTCGCCGCGCAGCCAGGTGAACAGATCGAGATGCTGCATCCGGGCCACCGGATCCCAGCCGCTCGACTGCGCGTAGATCGGCGCCGTGACGTCCTGGTGGGTCCACTCGGGACGGAACTCGCGCAGCACCGCCCGCAGCTGCGCGTCGTTGAAGCTGCGGGCGTTGCCGTAGTAGCGCTCCTCGAGCGTCATCGAGCCGCGGTGCAGCAGGCTCTTGCCGCGGGTGCCCTCCGGAATCCGCTCCGACAGCTTCCCGGCAGCCCGCCGCAGCGCGGGCGGGAGGAACTCGAACGGCCGCAGCGACAGCGGCTCGCGGTAGATGGTGTAGCCGCCGAACAGCTCGTCGGCGCCCTCACCGGACAACACGACCTTGACGTGCTTGCGGGCTTCGCGGGCGATGAACCACAGCGGGACGAGCGCGGGGTCGGCCACCGGGTCGTCGAGATACCAGATGATCTCCGGGATCGCCGCGGCGAACTCACTGGGGGAGACGACCCGCACCACGTGCCGGGCGCCGATCGCGGCGGCCGATTCGGCCGCGACATCGACCTCGGAGTAGCCCTCCCGCTCGAAACCCGCGGTGAAGGTGATGAGTTTCGGGTTGTGGCGCATCGCCAGCGCGGCGATGGCCGTGGAGTCGATGCCGCCCGAGAGGAACGACCCGACGGTGACGTCGGCGCGCATGTGCTTGGCGACCGAGTCCTCGAGGGCCTCGGCGATCTCACGGTAGCGATCCTGCTCCCGGCCGGCGGCGAACGGCCGGACCGGGAAGGTCGGGTGGAAGTACCGCGTGATCTCCGGTTCGGCGCCGGGTGTGAGGCGCGCGTAGCAGCCCGACTCCAGGCGGCGGATCCGCCGGTGCAGCGTCTCGGGCTCGGGAACGTACTGCAGCACCGTGTAGTGCTCGATCGCCCGGGGATCGAGCTCGGTGTCGATGCCGACCACGTCGGCGAGTTCGAGCAGGCTCTTCTTCTCGCTGCCGAAGGCGGTGCCGCCGGTGCCGGTCGCGAGGAACAGCGGCTTGATGCCGAACGGATCGCGGGCGACGAACAACTCGCGGGTGTGCGTGTCCCAGATCGCGAAGGCGAACATGCCCCGCAGGCGCTGGACCGCGCGAACACCCCAGTGGTGGTAGGCCGCGACGATCGTCTCACTGTCGCCTTCGGTCGCGAAGGAGGTACCGAACGTCTCGGTGAGCTCCTTGCGCAGTTCGAGATAGTTGTAGATCTCACCGTTGAAGGTCAGCGCGTAGCGGTCCGGCTGCTCCGGCGGGCCCCAGCGCAGCGGCTGGTGCGAGTGCGCGATGTCGATGATCGACAGGCGGTTGAATCCGAAGACGAGGTCGGCGTCGTGCCAGGTGCCGTGCTCGTCCGGGCCGCGATGGCGCAGACAGTGCATCGCGGCGTCCACCTTCGCGACGGCGTCGTCGTTGGTGCCCTCAGTGGTCAGAAACCCGAGCAATCCGCACACGCGTGGGTTACCTCATTCCGGTCGGGGTGTCGCGATGAACCCCGGTGGGTGCCCAGCGCGAGACACCTCACCGCGCATGACACCGGGAACTACCACTCGGGGTCCGGCGTTGGTTCTATCGAAGTATGCCGCAGACGGTCGAGGCCGGGCAGCCGCGCCCGGTTGCCACCGACGACCGGCCGGCCCACAAGAGAAAACCGACGTCACGAGCCGGGTCTTCCGGTCGAAACGCCCACCCCGACACTTTCTTCGTGCCCCGGCGATGGATAGCGCCCGGGTTTGGTCTACGCTGCGTAGTAATTGGGCCGGCCCTCCGGGTGTGCCCTAGTGGAATTGCGGCGATCAGGAAGGCGTGAACGTGGCGCAAGGTCGGATCCTTCGGCGGTTCGGGCTCGCAGCATCACTCGGCATTGCAGCCTTGGTGCTGACCGGGTGCTCGAGCGAAGAAATCCTTCGTTTCGGCTGGCCGGAGGGCATCACTCCTCAGGCCGAGCGTATGCGTGAACTGTGGACGTGGTCGGTTGTCGCCGCCCTCGTCATGGGAATTCTCGTGTGGGCACTCACCTTCTGGGTGATCATCGCCTACCGGCGTCGGAAGGACGACCCGGAGTTCCCGCGTCAGACGGCATACAACGTGCCTCTGGAACTGGCTTACACCGCGGCGCCGTTCGTCGCCGTGTGTGTGCTCTTCTACTTCACGGTCGTGGTCCAGAACTACGTCCTGGAGAAGGAGGACAACCCGAACGTCGTCGTCGACGTGACGGCGTTCCAGTGGAACTGGAAGTTCGGTTACCGGACGATCGATCTGCAGGACGGCACGGCCCCCTACAACGGCATCGACGAGGTCGCCGAGGAGGCGGTCGCACAGG
>NZ_AJVB01000510.1:0-2658 GCF_000278445.1 Rhodococcus sp. R1101 | reverse complement strand
AACGCCTTGTAGACGAAGTCGAGATCGAGTTCCTCGTAGAGGTAGTTGTGGAAGCGGGTGCCGATGTTGCTGGGGCGGCCGGACATCGAGATGCACAGCCGGGTGTCCTTGGAGATGCGCTCGAGCATTTCCTCACCGTAGCCCCACGGCATACGAGGACATCGATGTTCTCGCTCGAGCATCCCGACCGGATCCCGCGCGACCTTCCTGCCCGACAGGCCTGACGAACCGCGCGAGAGGTCACGGGCACGATTCCGCCGCGCCCGTCAGGGCGCGGTGGTCGTCGACCGTGATCGGCAGTGCGTAGCGCACCGCCACGGTCAGGTACCGTCCCGCGAACCAGCAGCGGTAACCCGGCGCCGGCGGTAACCACCGCGCCGGCGTGCCGTCGCGCTTGTCGAGGTTCGCCTGCCCGTCGACGGCGACGAGGTTGTAGGTGATGTCGTTCGCGAACTGGCGCCGGCGGTCGGCGGGCCATCCGGCGGCACCGAGATCCCATGCCGCGGCGAGCGGATAGATGTGGTCGATGTGCACGGCGTTCGCCTCGGCACGCCGGAACTCCACGCGCGCCCCGGTGTACGGATCGTTCAGGACCCCGGACATCACGACACAGTCGTCGCTGCCCGCCCGGAAAGTGGGTGAGACGAGGTCGCGGGCGAGGACGTTGTTGCGGGTGTCGCATCCGTCGCGCCCGCCGGCGCCGGGATGGTCGTCGGACCAGGCCGGCCCGAACACGCATCGCTCCCCGGCGCCGCATCCCCGCTGATAACCGGGCACCTTCTGCCGCTCCTCGACCACCGTCACCTGGGCCAGCAGGGCGTGCACCTCGGCTCGGGCGGGGCTGCCCGGCACCGTCCCGGATCCCGGTCCGGTGCGATCCCACAGCCAGGACAGCACCACCGCGACGATCACGGCCACCACCCACCACATCGCGTTCCCCCCACGCACGCGGCGATCCTGGCATACCGCGCCGACAGGGCGCTCGCGGCAGAGCGATTCAGGGCACAGTGACGACGACCTTCCCGCCCGCATGCCCGGATTCGACGAGTTCGAGCGCGCGACCGGCTTCGGCGAGAGGGAAGGTCCGCTCGATGCGAGGCGTGAGGACGCCCCGCTCGACGAGCCCCGCGACCTGCTCGAACACTGCCCGGGTCCGTCGCCGGGTGATCCCCGAACCGCCCAGGGCCTGTGCGCGGGAAGGATCGGCGACACTCACGACCCGTTCCGGCGCCCGGGTCAGCGCGACCGCCCGTTCCAACACGTCGCCGCCGACGAGATCGACGACCGCGGTCACCGTCCCGCACCGCTCCGCGGCGGCCGCGACCCGCTCGCCGAAGCCCGCACCGGATTCGATCCACAGCCCGCCGCACGATTCGACGAGATCGCGTTTCCCCGCACTCGCCACGCCGAGCACGGCGGCGCCCGCGGTGTGCGCGAGTTGCGTGGTCGCCGTTCCCACACCGCCACCGGCACCGAGGACGAGCACGGTGTCCGCGTCCACGATGTCGAGGTGCTCGACGATGTCGAAGGCCGTTCCGGCCGCGACCGGAAGAGTGGCCGCCACCTCGAACGGCACGGACCCGGGCTTGTGCGCGGCAGCGCGCGCATCGACGAGTGTGTACTCGGTGTAACCGCCGTGACCCTCCGCGGTGGCTCCGAAGACGGCGTCGCCCGCCGTGAAGCCGGCGTCCGGACCGGCCGCCTCCACCACGCCCGCGACCTCCCGGCCGAGCACGGCCGGGAAGTGCACCGTGACGCTGTTCCTGCGCTGTCCGGACCGCACCTTCCAGTCGGCGGGATTCACACCCGCGGCCCGGACCGCCACGAGGAGTTGCCCCGGCCCGGGTGAGGGGACGGGAGTGTCGAACAGCTGCTGTGTCTCCGGACCGCCGTACTCCACGAAGCCGAATGCGCGTGCCATGGGACCCAGCCTGCCATCGGGGTCGGGTACGACTGGCACGATAGTGGGCATGTTGCACGGGCTGTGGTCGCCGGGATCCGGCCTGATGCTGTGGTGGGACCCCGCCGCAGAGCCCGATCCCGACGCGCTGCCGTCGGCGCTGCGCCGGTGGATCGACCGACCGTTCCGCCACCGCGTCACCCTCACCCTCCCCGCGGAGACCGAGCCGAGCACGGTGCCCGCCGTCGCCGTGGCACCACCGGACGCGGCAGAACTGCTGCTGGACATACCCCGGCGTCCCGGAGGCGTGGGCGGCGACCTGCGGTATCTCGCGCACGTCGCCCGTGGCATCGAGAGGTGGGCGCAGGCCGGTCGCGTCGCACCGGAACTGGTGCGGGTCGAGAAGCAGTGGTGGGCGCGGTGGCGTCTGCTCGGTGGCGAGAAGACGCGGGCCTGGTCCGCGGAACTGGCGGCCGCGATGTCTCCTGCGCAGCGACAGCTCGGACGACCGGTCGATCTGCTCGACGATCTGTGCCGCGAACTGACCGACCCGATCGTGCGCACGCTCCACGGCGCCTCCACCTCGCTGCATCCGCTCGTCGCCGCCCTGGCGGAGGGCAACCCCCATCCCCGGGGCACCCAGCGCATGGCCGACGCGCTCGAGGAATGGCGTGCGAGCCTGGCCGGATACGAACCCGATCTGGTACTGCGTCTCGTCGAGCCCGACGACGTCGACGACGGTGTCGGTGCCGATTCCC
>NZ_AJVB01000509.1:0-2660 GCF_000278445.1 Rhodococcus sp. R1101 | reverse complement strand
CGGCGTATGCGTGCAATGTGAGGGCTACCTCCGCGTAGCGCAGCACCGGAGTCGTGGCACGCTGTAAGGCGTGAGCCGTCAACCTCTGCGCCTGGCCGTCATCGAAGCGGCATCGGTCCTCGAGGAAGCAGGAGTCCCGAGTCCCCGGGTCGACGCCGAACTTCTCGCCGCGCACCTGCTCGGCATCGAGCGCGGCCGACTCGGCCTGGTCCCGCTCGTCGACGCGGCGACCATCGACGCCTATCGATCCATGGTCGAACAGCGAGCGAAGCGGATACCGCTGCAGTACATCACCGGCACCTCGCCGATGGGGGAGATCGACCTCGCGGTGGGACCGGGTGTCTTCGTGCCCCGACCCGAGACCGAACTGCTCCTCGGATGGGCCCTGGCCTTCCTCGAACGTCACGGAAGCCGCAATCCGATCGTGCTCGATCTGTGCACCGGATCCGGCGCACTCGCACTGGCGATCGCGCACGCCCGGCCCGACGCCGAGGTCCACGCCGTCGAACTCGAAGCGAAGGCCCTCGGGTGGGCCCGACGCAACGCCGAGACCCGCGCGCAGGAAGGCGACACCCCGATCCGGCTGTATCAGGGCGATGTCACCGACCGCACCCTGCTCAGCAACCTCGAAGGCACCGTCGACCTGGTGGTCGCCAATCCGCCCTACATCCCGGAGGGCGCCGAACTGGAACCCGAGGTGATCGAGCACGACCCGCACTCGGCGCTCTTCGGAGGGGTCGACGGTCTGTCCGTCATCCGCCCGATGGTGTCGAACATCGCGCGATGGCTGCGGATCGGGGGAGCGGCCGTGGTCGAGCACGACGACACACACAGTCTGCTCGTCGCCGAACTGTTCGAACAGCGTCGCGTCTTCGGCGATGTCGTCCGGCACCCCGACCTCGCCGGTAAGGCCCGGTTCGTCACCGCCCACCGGGTTCCCACCGCGGTGGAGGCCGACCGCATGAAGTCGGTACGGTCTGCTGCGGACGGCTGACGGGCAGGACCCGTCCGGTGCCGACTCCGGCCGAAGTGGAAGGATGAGCGCGTGAGCACCGTGTACGACTGCAACAACGAAGCTTCGCGCGCCGCCGGACTCAACGCGGCGCGTGGCGCACTCAAGGCCGGACGACTCGTCGTCGTACCTACCGACACGGTGTACGGCATCGCGGCGGATGCGTTCGACTCCGACGCCGTGACCTCGCTCCTGCGCGCGAAGGGCCGCGGACGCGACATGCCGGTGCCGGTCCTCGTCGGCTCCTGGACGACCATCGACGGCCTCGTCGCCTCGGTGCGTCCCGAGGCGCGGGAATTGATCCGTGCCTTCTGGCCGGGTGGGCTCAGCCTCGTGGTGCATCAGGCACCGTCCCTGGCCTGGGACCTCGGGGACACGCGCGGCACGGTCATGCTCCGCATGCCGCTGCACCCCGTGATCCTGGAACTGCTGCGCGAGGTCGGCCCGCTCGCGGTGTCCAGCGCGAACGTCTCCGGCCGGCCGCCGGCGGCGAACGTCACCGAGGCGCGCGAGCAACTCGGAGCGTCGGCGAGTGTCTATCTCGACGGTGGTCCCGCCGAACACGGCATCGCCTCGACGATCGTCGATCTCACGGGGGACCGTCCGCGCATCCTGCGCGAAGGCGCCGTGACGGCCGAAGCGCTCGCGGAGGTGCTCGGCGACGATCCCGAGCGTCTTCGTTCCGGCGGGGAGTAGCGGCGGAGGAACGGAGCACGTGACTGCAGCCGACACCACCGCCGTACTGCTCGCTCAGGCCGGGCGCGGCGCCGGCGTTCCCATCCGGGAGCTTCTCCTCGTCCTGCTCACCTCCGCGGTGGTCACCTTCCTCGCGACCGGCGTGGTGCGGATCCTCGCACTGAAGTTCGGGGCGGTCGCGGTGCCCCGTGATCGCGACGTGCACGTGACGCCGACACCCCGGATGGGTGGGGTCGGCATGTACATCGGTCTCGTTGCGGGGATCATCTTCGCTCAGCAGTTGCCAGCTCTGACAAGGGGTTTCGAATACACCCCGGACATGGGAGCGGCGCTCGTCGCGGCTTCGATCATCGTCGTCGTCGGGATCGTCGACGACCGGTGGGGTCTCGACGCGCTCACCAAGTTCGTCGGGCAGGTCACCGCGGCCGGTGTGCTCGTGGTCATGGGCGTGAGCTGGATCGTCATCTACGACCCCTTCAGCGCGTCGACGCTCGTGCTCGACCAACTGCAGGGCGGGCTCATCACCGTCGCCGTCGCCGCCGTGATGATCAACGCGATGAACTTCGTCGACGGGCTCGACGGGCTCGCGGCCGGGCTGGGTCTCATCGCCGCGCTGGCGATCTGTGCGTTCTCCGTCGGCCTGCTGCTCGATCAGGGTGGCGACGTCTCCGCCTACCCGCCGGCCCTCATGGCTGCGGCCCTCGCGGGTGCGTGCCTCGGCTTCCTGCCGCACAACTTCCAGCCTGCCAAGATCTTCATGGGCGACTCCGGATCGATGCTCATCGGCCTGATGCTCGCCGCGATCTCCACGAGCGCCTCGGGGCTCATCCCGTTGAGCGCATACGGCTCGCGCGACCTGCTGGGTCTGCTCTCACCGCTCATTCTGATGGGTGCGGTGATGTTCATCCCGATCCTCGACCTGCTCCTCGCGATCGTGCGCCGCACGCGGGCC
>NZ_AJVB01000508.1:0-2667 GCF_000278445.1 Rhodococcus sp. R1101 | reverse complement strand
AACGTTTCATGACGAGCCTCCTGAGGGGCTGTTTCGAGGGGAATGAATGCGGCCTGACCCGGACGAGGAGCTGCCGGGATCGGACAGGTCGGAATTCGCGAGGATGCGGAACCGGCAGGAACCGGGCAGACCCGGACACGGGGACCGCAGAGAAGAGGGGGGTCAGCGACAACAGTCGATGTCGGCGACCGAAGGCATGCCCACAGCGATCAACGCCAGTTCATGGCGGATGTGGGGCACTGTGGTCGCGGACACGCGGGAGAGACTAGCAGAGGTGGAAGGTCGACCGGAATCGACGATTCGGACACCGCGGATCGAGCACCGGAACCGGATCCGCGAGCGGAGTGCTCACATGGAGAGGAGCCATGCGACGACGACGATGATCAGCAGCGCGATCAGCGCCAGGGTCACGCGCGAACGCGGCATGTCAGCAATCCTCCGTCGTCGTGGCGGGCGAGTCCGTCTCTTCACGGCCGAGCAGTCGGAAGACGCCGGCCATCGCCCGATCGAGCGACCATGCGACCCCGAAGCAGGCCGGCACCAGCACCGCCGATACCAGGGCCACCTGGGGGACGAAGGACAGGCCCGCGAGCCACAGCTCGAAGCCGTCCCACCACGATGCCACCCGATCCATTGGCTACACCCTAGTAGGTTCGGCAACCACCCTGCGATCCGCCCGGCCCACGGTGATCATGGAGGGATGGACCACCATCACCACTCCTCCTCACCGCCGGCAGGGGCACCCTTCCGGCGGAGTCCGTTCCCACCCATCGACGACTACGCATTCCTCTCGGACTGCGAGAGCACCTGCCTGATCGCGCGCGACGGCACGGTGGAGTGGATGTGTGTGCCCAGACCGGACTCCCCCAGCGTGTTCGGGTCGCTGCTGGACCGCAGCGCGGGACATTTCCGGTTGTCGCCGCACGACCGCACGGTTCCTGCCGCACGCCGGTACCTGCCGGGCGGCCTGGTCCTGGAGACGACCTGGCAGACCGACACGGGATGGATGATCGTGCGGGACGCGCTGGTCATGGCCCCCTGGTACGACGTCGAGGAGCGCTCGACGACGCATCGCCGGACCCCGTCCGACTGGGAGGCCGAGCACATGCTGCTGCGGACGGTGCGTTGCGTGAACGGGACCGTGGACCTGTATGTCAGCTGCGAACCTGCTTTCGACTACCACCGCGGCCGGACCGAGTGGAGCTACACCGGCAAGGTCTACGAAGAGGCCACCGCGGTGTGCAGGAACGCACCGGACGAGCACCCGACGCTGCGCATGACCACGGATCTGCGCCTCGGGATCGAGAACCGCGAGGTCCGCGCGCGGCGTCGACTCCACAAGGGCGACACGGCGTTCGTCGCACTGGCGTGGTCGGACTGCCCGATGCCGCACACCTTCGACGAGGCCATGGCCAAGATGGTCGCCACCCAGGACTACTGGCGGGAATGGATCACGACGGGCCGATTCCCGGATCACCCCTGGCGCACCTACCTGCAGCACAGCGCCCTCACACTCAAGGGACTGACCTACAGCCCGACCGGGGCGCTGCTCGCCGCGTCGACTACATCGCTACCGGAAACCCCTGGCGGAGAGCGCAACTGGGACTACCGCTACGCGTGGGTGCGCGATTCGACCTTCGCGTTGTGGGGCCTGTACACACTCGGGTTCGATCGGGAGGCCGACGATTTCTTCTCGTTCATCCTCGACGTCTCGCGCGACGCGGACGGGGTGCGATATCCACTTCAGGTGATGTACGGGGTGGGTGGTGAGCGCGAACTGCCCGAGTCGACCCTCGAGCATCTGAGCGGGTACGACGGCGCCACCCCGGTCCGGATCGGCAACGACGCCTATCACCAACAGCAGCACGACATCTGGGGCACGCTGCTCGATTCGGTGTATCTGCACGTGAAGTCCCGCGGACACTTTCCCCAGACGTTGCTGCACACGCTGCGCCGGCAGGTGGAAGAAGCAGCGGCCAACTGGCGCAAGCCCGACCGGGGCATCTGGGAGGTGCGGGGCGAACCCCAGCACTTCGTGTCCTCGAAGGTGATGTGCTGGGTGGCACTCGACCGCGGCGCGAAACTCGCCGAACTCCAGGGCCGGCCCGACTACGCCCGGAAGTGGGCAGCCGTCGCCGACGAGATCAAGGCCGACATCCTCGAGCACGGCGTCGACGAACGCGGGGTGTTCACCCAGCGCTACGGGCATCCCTCACTCGACGCCTCCGCGCTGCTGATCCCGTTGCTGCGGTTCCTGCCCGCGGACGATCCGCGGGTGCGGGCCACGGTGCTGACGATCGCCGACGAACTCACCGAGGACGGGCTCGTACTGCGCTATCGGGTCGAGACGACCGACGACGGGCTCGCCGGCAAGGAGGGCTCGTTCACCATCTGCTCGTTCTGGCTGGTGTCGGCGCTGGTCGAGATCGGTGAGGTGGAGCGGGCCGCCGCACTGTGTCAACGTCTGCTCGACTTCGCGAGTCCGTTGAAGCTCTACGCCGAGGAGATCGACACCGACACGGGACGGCATCTGGGGAACTACCCTCAGGCCTTCACCCATCTGGCGCTCATCAACGCCGTCGTCCATGTCATCCGCGCCGAACGCGAGATCGGAGCTGGCAACTTCCGGCCGGCGCATCTCGGTCCGTGACGCGGTCTCCGGCGCCG
>NZ_AJVB01000507.1:0-2677 GCF_000278445.1 Rhodococcus sp. R1101 | reverse complement strand
CGGCGGCGAGCAGCACGTCCGCGCCGATCTCACCGGTGGTGCGTTCGGCCTCGATCCGAGCCGTCAGGTCACCGGTGCCGGCCCGGAAGATCTCGACACCGATGCCTGTCTCATCGGTGAATGCTGCGGCGATCTCGTCGATCTTGGCCTGTGGTTCGGAGGTGTAGACCGTGATGGTCTGCGCGTCGCCGGTGGACGAACCGGTCTGCTCCGAATCGGAGGCGGCCGGCTCCGAGCAGGCCGCGAGGGCGAATGCGGCGACCGTGCCGAGCGCGGCAGCCGACACGAGACGGGGAAGGGATGTCACTTGTGCTCCTGTGATGGGACGACGGGGAGGAGATGAGGATCAGGAGGCGACGGTGAGCGTAGGGCTCGACCGGAACAGGACCTCGGGGGTGCGCAGTGCGACGGGTAGGGCGCGGACACCGGAACGGGAACACTGCACGAGCGAGTAGGCGGGGTCGTCGAAGGCGACGAGGGAGTCGCCCGGCGTTCCGATGTCCTGCAGGTAGGCCAGAGAGCCGCCGACCCAGACGGGGACTCCCGCGAACACACCGGCCATCGGATGGTGGAAATGGCCGGCGAGGATCGCGGTGACATCGGAACCACGCAGTACCGCGGCGAATTCGTCGGCGCGGGCGAGTTCACGGCCCGTCAACGTGGCGGCAGGCGACGGAACCGGCGGATGGTGCATCACGATCACCGTCCCGTACGGAGCCGGAGTCGCGAGTTCGTGCGACAACCGCGCGAGCTCGTCCGATGAGAGCGACCCCGGACTCGTGTCGACACCGAGCACCCGGAACCCTCGAAGGTGTTCCTCGGTATTCGTGCCGAACACCGACGCGAAGGCGACCGGGTCGTCGTGGTTGCCCGGCACCGTGAGCACCGGGCACTGCAGACGCGTGCGGATCTCGTCGAAGACCGCAGCGAGTCGCGGATAGGTGGAGACCGCCCGCCGATGTGCGAGATCACCTGTGACGACCACGATGTCCGGCCGTAGACGCGACATCGAGGCTCCCTCGATCGCCGCACGGAGGCGTCCCACGCCGTCGACACCGAAGAAGAGTTCTTCGGTACCGCGCCCTGAGCAGGGGTCCTCGGTACCGCGTGCATGGACGTCGCTCAGGTGCAACACCGTCAGTTCCGGTTCGCCGAGCAGACGGGTTCGCAGAGCAGTGAGATCGTTCGCGGTGAAGCCGTGGGCATCGAGATATCCCGTCACCGACCCGTGTCGCCGGCGAATGTGGTCGAGCGCCGACTGCAGGGCCGATGCCGGGGAATCCAGGTGCAGTTCCACGGATTCCGCGTATTGTGCCGGGTCGAGCGTCAGATCGGAGAGCAGAATCCGCACCGCATTCTCGCGGTACGGTCGCAGCCGAGGTCCCGAGCACGAGTAGTCGTCGAGGATCGCCGAGTCGGGTACTCCGACCGCGGCTGCCGCCACTGCGACGACGAGTCCGGTGCGGTCCTTGCCCGCGGTGCAGTGCACGAGCGCCGGGGCGGGAGAGTACGCGAGGGCCCGGACGGCGTCGGTGAGAGCGGTGCCGCGCTCGTCGAGCAGGGTGCGGTAGATCGCGGTGATCTCACCGCTTCGGGGTGGGCCGGTCGCCGGGTCGTAGAGCGGATGGTGCAGGACGTTCCACGATGCGGTGGCCGTGCTGCCCGGTCGCTCGCGGTTGTCCCGCAGATCGATGACCGTTCGGATCCCGATCTGCTCGAGCGTCCTCCGTCCTTCGTCCGTCAGGTGGTCGAGCGTGGCGGAACGGAACAGTCGGCCGGGGGCCAGATACGGCCCCGACACCGAGCGCACATTGAACACACCGTCGACCTCGATGGACTCCACGATTCGCCTCTCTCACCGTTCCACTGGCTCCGGAACACCGTTCCGACAAGGCATATCGTGGGCGGTCCGATCGAACGTTCGGCCCCTTCGTCCGGAACGGGCGCTGTCGAACGGGTTAACAATCGGGGAGTGTGTCGGACAGCGCTGCTGCCACCACGTCGTGGGCGCCGGTGTGAACTTCCCGATGCTCCGGGTGGGCGAGCACGGCNCGTTGCAGCGCGTACAGGATCGTGCTCTGCGACACGCGAGCCGAGAACGAGTCCGCTTCGTTCTCGTGGGCACCTGCACCCGCGATGAGCACATGATCCGAGATGCGTGTCAGTGGTGTGCTGGGGTAGCTCGTCACCGACACGATCGTGGCACCGCGTTCGTGTGCGGCGGTACATGCCCGGAGGGTGTGTGTGTTCGCACCCGAATAGCTGACCGCGAGACACAGGTCGTGGGCGGTCAGGAGCCGGGCCGAGAACTGCTGACCGAGAATGTCGACCGGAGCCTCGACACTGCGACCGGCGGTGGTGAGGCGCAGGGCCGCGTCCTGGATCGGCGGCGACGAGAAACCGTTTCCTACCAACAGGATCCGGCGAGCTCTCACGACGAGGTCGACGACCTGTGCGAAACCGGCCTCGTCGACGGTTGCGCGGGTCGCGGTGAGTGCTTCCGTCGCGGCCGAGAACGCCGAATCCAGAGGAGTGGCAGGAGGATGCTCGGGATCCGGTGCCGCCCGGGCCAGTTCGAGACGAAGATGGTGGAAACCGCGGAAACCGAGACTCTGGCAGGCGCGTACGACGGTCGCCGGGGAGGTGCCCGATGCTGCCGCCAGCTCGGCGGTGGACA
>NZ_AJVB01000506.1:0-2689 GCF_000278445.1 Rhodococcus sp. R1101 | reverse complement strand
CCTCCAGCCCGAGATCCCGCAACGCATCCTCGCGCGCCTTCTCTGCGAGCAGGTGGTGGCGTCCGGTGTATTCTCCGGCGCCGTCGAATTCACCGACGATGCCGAGTTCACACCACAGGAAGTCCACCCGGTACCGGCGTCCGTCGCGAACGACGATCTCCTGCTGCAGGTCGGGTATCGGTAGCCCCGCCTCGATCATGTGCAACCGCGACAGAGATTCGCCGACGCTCTCGCTCCGCCCGTCGACGAGGCGCGCGACCGACTCCGCCGCGACGATCCCGGTCCTGCCGCGACATGCAGCAACGATCCGGGGCAGGTCGAGGCGCGCCGTCGGATCCGCGCGCAACGCCGAGTCGCCGATGACGAGAGCGCGCGGACGCGACAGTGTGCGCGCGACGTCGACGACGGTACGAGCGAGCGACGTGACGCGCAGACCGTCCACGTCGACGACGTCACAGTCCAGGTCGGAGGTGTGGATGTGCAGGTCGTCGCTCACCCGGCAGCTGCGTGTCGACGGGCGCGTGAAGTGGATCCGTCCCAGCGGCGCGTCCCAGACGTCGAGGCCGTGGACGACCGCGGCCGTTACATGACTGAGCGCCTCATCGGCTCCGAGGCGGGAGCCGACGAGGTGTGCCCGGGCGAGGTGAACGCCCACGGGGCCGAGGGCGTCGATGTCCTCTCGTGTCATGTACGTGCCGCGAGCGATCCCGACGAGCTCGCCGTACCGGAGTCGTGTGCGCACCGCACGATCCGAGACGCCGGCCTCGGCGAGCATCGCCCTCGTCCACACCTGTCGGGTCATGGACCGATCATCGGGCACGGCCGGGCCGGTTCCGGGGCCGTCGCCCTCCGATTGCCTCGATCTGTGGAGAACACGAATGCCTGTGGACAACCACGTGACCCGGCCGTGCCTGCCCACCGGACGCCGGTACGATCAGCCTCCCGGCGTCGGCGCGGGTGTGCTCTCCTCTGCGTCGGGAGCGCGTGCCGGATCGCCCGGCGCCTGATAATCGGAGCCGTAGAAGATCGGCAGGATGCCCTTGACCAGGGTCAGCGCCGAACCTTCGCCCGACGGCACCGTCGACAGATTCGTGGCGATGACGATCGTCAGATCGGTGTCCGGGTCGTGGCCCATGAAGGTCATGAAGCCCGGAAGCTGCCCGTCGTGTCCGAGCAGCGGACCGAACCGGGCCATGCCGAGCCCGTATCCGGCGGTTCCCCCGCCCACCGATTGCACGCTGTCGAGCCGGGTCTGCTGCATCTGTCGGTCGAGCAGCCCACCGCCGACCAGTGCCTTCACATAGGTGGTCATGTCGTCGACGGTGGAGATCGCAGCGCCCGCGGTCCACGCCCAGGAGGGATTGTCGTCGGTCACGTCGTTCGGCTTCAGTGTTCCGGCGACCGCTGCGGCCTGCTGGTCGTCCGGCAGTTCGAAGGTGTCGATGGTGGAGACGTTGGTGCCGAACATGTAGCCCTGCGGATGTGGATCCGGGATCGAGGCGTCCTCGATCGCCGGGAACGAGGTGTTCCCGAGTTCGAGTGGAGCGAAAATGCGCTCGTCGAACGCATCCGCCACCGGCATGCCCGTCAGTTCCTCGATGACGAGTCCGAGCAGCACCGTATTGGTGTTGCTGTATTCGAACTGTTCCCCGGGCGGGAAGTTCACGGGCCGAGATAACGCGATCTGCAGCAACTCCTCCTGCGTCCACACTTTCTCGGGTTCGCGGTCCAGTGTCGCGTTGAACTCCGGGTCGAAGGTGTAGCTGTACAGGCCGCTCCGCATCTCGGCGAGCTGCGCGATGGTGATGGTGTCGCCGTTCGGGACACCGTCGATGTACTTCGAGATCGGGTCCTCGAGCGACACGCGACCTTCCTGCACCAATTGCAGGATGGCGGTGACGGTCATCGTCTTCGTGTTGCTGCCGATACGGAAATGGTCGTCGGCGGAGATCGGATCGTCGGTGTCGAGGGTGGACGTGCCGAACGTGCCGGTCCAGTCACCGCGGTCGGGGGAGCTGATCTGTATCACCGCGCCGGGAATGGCGTTGTCGCGCATCAACCGGTCGACGGTCGATTCCACCTCCGCCACATACTCGGGCCCAGCCTCCTCGGAGGAGGCAGGGGACGTCGCGGACTCGGGCTCGGTGGTGTCGGAACTGCACGCCGAGACGGCCAGTACGACCACCGCCACGAGTGAGGTTGCGAGTGTCTTCATCGATCGTCTGCTTTCGGGATCGGTGGTCCCCGAAAGAGCAGGGGACTCTGTGGTGGTGTCACGAATCCGGACATTTCCCGCTGTCGAGGTGAATTTTTCACCCCCTCCGAACGATTCCGATCGCAGTGTCCCTCATGTCATCCTTGGAACAGGGCCGAATCCGTGTACGGAGGTCAGATCATGAAGGCACTGGTGTTCCACGGGCCGGGGAAGCGATCCTGGGAGGACGTTCCCGACGCAACCATCCAGGACAGTACCGACGCGGTGGTGCGGGTCGACGCGGTCACCATCTGCGGCACCGACCTGCACATCCTCGGAGGGGATGTGCCCGAGGTGACCGACGGCCGGATCCTCGGCCACGAGGCCGTCGGCACCGTGGTCGAGGTGGGGGACGGAGTGCAGACACTCGCTCCCGGCGACCGAGTGCTCGTCTCGTGTATCACCGCGTGCGGTACGTGCCGCTTCTGTCGCGAG
>NZ_AJVB01000505.1:0-2693 GCF_000278445.1 Rhodococcus sp. R1101 | reverse complement strand
TCGGGTTCCGCGACGATCTCGTCGCGTATCGCGGATGTCTGGGACAAGGGCAAGGCCGCGGTGATCGTGCTCGAACAGTCCGCCACGGACGGCGACGGAAACCCGCTGTGGACCAGTGCGATGCAGATCTGGGCGCGCGGTGAGGGCGGCTTCGGCGGCAATCCTGGACCCGACACGTCGACCACCGTCCCGGAACGGGAGGCCGACAAGACCCTCGTGTCGCCCACGAGCACACAGCAGGCGCTGGTGTACCGGCTCAGCGGCGACCTCAACCCGCTGCACGCCGACCCCGACTTCGCGAAGATGGCGGGGTTCGACCGGCCGATCCTGCACGGCCTCGCGTCGTACGGTGTCGTGTGCAAGGCCGTCGTCGACGGGGCGCTGGACGGCGATCCCACCCGTGTCCGGTCGTTCTCGGTCCGCTTCGCCGGCTCGCTGTACCCGGGGGAGACGATCGAGACGGCGGTGTGGCGCGACGGCGACACCCTGACCCTGCTCGCCACCTGCCCCGAGCGCGACGGACAACCGGTGCTCACCCACGCCACGATGGAGATCCGATGAGAGTCGACCCCGATACCCACCCCATCGTCGGGCACGCGCCCGCCGGCACGGTGCTGACCTCGGCGCCGCAGGACACCGCCGTCGACCGCGCCACCGCTGCCGCGCGGCGCGTGGTGGACGCGCTGCTGCGCACCGACCGCGCCAACGCGAATCTCGAGCGGGTCGCGGAAGAACTCGACAGCATCGCCGAGCACCTCGAGGAACATGCCCCCGAGGTGCAGGAGCGACTGGTCGACATGTGGCACGGGGAGGGTGTCACCCGGCACGACCCCGTCACCGGACCCGAGAACGCGCTCGCGCCGCCGCTGGTTCTCTCCGGGCGCGAGGACGGCTCGGTGGAAGGCGTCGTCGAACTGACCTTCCCGTACCAGGGTCCGCCCGGGCACGTGCACGGCGGAGTCTCGGCGCTTCTGCTCGATCACACGCTGGGTGTGGCGAACGCGTGGGCCGGACGCAGCGGTGCCACCGCCCAGCTGAACGTGCGGTACCACCGTCCGACGCCCTTGTTCGAACCGCTGACGGTCACCGGTCGTCTGGTCGAGCAGGACGGCCGCAAGATCAACACGGCCGGGGAGATCAGGACCGCGGACGGCACGGTGTGCGTGTCCGTCGAGGCACTGTTCATCGACAAGACGGTTCCCCGTCCTCGCTGACGGTCGCCATCACTCACCTCACCGGATCGGAGAGAACCGACATGGGAAAGCTGGACGGGCGGGTGGCGATCGTCACCGGAGCCGGTATGGGGATCGGCCGAGGGGTGTCCGGTGCCCTGGCCCGCGAGGGCGCGCACGTCGTGGTCGCCGAAGTGGACCGGGCGGCAGGGACCGACACCGCGCGGTGGCTCACCGATCGGTGGGGCGTGCGTGCGCACTTCGTGCCGACCGATGTCACCGACCGCGAGCAGGTGCACGCGATGGTGGACTCGGCCGTGCGCGAATTCGGACGCCTGGACATCCTGGTCAACAACGCCTGGCGGTCACTGGGATTCGCGCGCATGGAGAAGACGCCCGAAGAGAGTATGCAGGCAGGCTTCGACATGGCCGTGATGGCGACCTTCTGGGCGATGCAACGCGCGTACCCCGAACTCGCCCGCCACGGAACCGGCCGAGTGATCAACATGTGCAGTCTCAACGGCGTCAATGCCCACATGTACTCGGTGTCGTACAACGCCGCGAAAGAGGCGTTGCGCAGCATGACCCGCACCGCGGCCCGGGAATGGGCCCCGAAACAGGTGTGCTGCAACGTGATCTGCCCCGGCGCGCAGAGCGCGGCGTACCAGCGGGTCGCGGAGGCCGATCCGCAGATGGCGGCTACACAGGCCGCGGCCAACCCCATGGGCCGTATCGGTGACCCTCTCGACGACATCGGTACCGTCGCGGCTTTCCTCGCGAGCGACGACTCGCGTTATCTCACCGGCAACACGCTGTTCGTCGACGGCGGTAGCCACATCAACGGCGTGCAATGGGCGCCGGCGGTCGACTGAAATCCCGACGGAGGATTCATGATCTCTCGTACTGCTCGGAGCGCGGTATCGGTACTCGCCGCGGTCTCGATGCTCGGCCTCACCTCCTGCTCCGACACCGGCGGTGACGACACCGAGGAGGCAGCAGGAGGACCCGGCTCCCTGGTCACCGACCGCCCCCTCACCGGTGCGGCGGCGCTTCCCAGCGCGTCACGAACCGACCTGATCACCTATCTGTCCGAGGGGGCCGACGGGCGTCCCGTCCTCGTCTCCGGGACTGTCGCGATCCCCGAAGGAGAGGCACCGGAGGGAGGCTGGCCCGTGCTCAGCTGGGCCCACGGGACCACGGGGGTCGGCGATGCCTGTGCGCCCTCCGCCGACACTCCCGGCGGCCCGGCCCACTCCTATGTCGCAAGGACGACCGCCATGCTCGACCGGTGGGTCGCCGACGGCTACGCCGTGGTCCAGACCGACTACGAGGGGCTCGGCACGCCGGGTGGACATCCCTACATGAACGGTGACAGTGCCGCGGCCGCCGTCGTCGACATCGTGCGCGCGGCCCGGGAACTCGATCCGGGCATCGGCACCCGGTGGGTCGCGATGGGCCACAGTCAGGGTGGCCACGCCGCGCTGTACGCGGCGGCGCGCGGGCAGGAACACGCCCCCGAGC
>NZ_AJVB01000504.1:0-2708 GCF_000278445.1 Rhodococcus sp. R1101 | reverse complement strand
GCCGAGCAGGATCGAGCAGATCGTGATGCCGAGCTGGGAGCCGGCGAGCATGAGCGAGAGGTGTTCGCCGGCGCGGATGACGGTGCGGGCGCGGGTCTTGCCCTGGGCGAGCAGCGTCTCGAGCCGGTCGCGGCGGACGGTGATGAGGGAGAACTCGGCGCCGACGAAGAAGGCGTTGCCGGCGAGCAGCAGCACGGCGAAGACGATCGCGAACCAGTCGTTCATCGCTGCGCACCGCCCTCGTCGGTGTCGGGGGCCGGGTCGTCCTCGGCGGGGTCGTCCTCGGGGGCCGCGCCGGGCACGAGCAGTACCCGGTCGATGCGGTGCCCGTCCATGTCGAGGATGCGCCCGTACCAGGTGAGGTCGCGTTCGCCGCGGCGCAGCGGCAGCTGGATCTCGTCGCCGACCTCGGGGATGCGGCCGAGTTCGGTGAGGATCAGCCCGGCGAGGGTTTCGTAGTCGCCGTCGGGGGCGTGGTAGCCGGTGAGCTGGGCCACCTCGTCGGTGCGCAGCAGCCCGGTGCACGACCAGCCGTCCCCGTCGCGGTGCGCGTCGAGTTCGGTTTCGTCGTGTTCGTCGCGGACGTCGCCGACGATCTCCTCGACGAGGTCCTCCATGGTGATCAGGCCGGCGGTGCCGCCGTATTCGTCGACGACGAGGGCGACCTGCATGCCGTCGGAGCGCACCCGTTCCATCACGGTGTCGCCGTCGAGGCTGGACGGCACGGTGGGCACGCGGCGGGCGAGGGCGCCGACGGCGGTGGTGCCGCGTGCCGGGCCGGGCACGGTGAAGGCGTGTTTGACGTGCACGACGCCGAGCGGGGCGTCGAGGTCGCCGTCGACGATCGGGAAGCGGGAGTAGCCGGTGCGGGCGGACAACTCGATGAGATCGAGCACCGTCGCGTTCCGGTCCAGGCTCTCGACGGTGCTGCGCGGGGTCATGAGGTCTTCGGCGGTGCGGTTCCCGAACTGCAGCGACCGGTAGACCAGGCGGGCGGTGTGCTCGTCGAGGGTGCCGCTGCGGGCCGAGGCGCGCACCAGGGAGCCGAGTTCCTGCGGGGAGCGCGCCGAGCGCAGTTCCTCGGCGGGTTCGATGCCGAGGCGTCGCACGATGTGGTTGGCGGCGCCGTTGAGACCGAGGATCGCCCAGCGGAACAGCAGCGAGAACGCCAGTTGGAGGCCGGCGGTGGCGCGGGCGGTGCCCATCGGGCGGGCGATGGCGATGTTCTTGGGGACGAGTTCGCCGAAGACCATGGAGAAGGACGTGGCGAGGAGCAGCGCGAGGATCAGGGAGACGGTCGCGGCGACGGAGGTGCTCAGGCCGAGCGCGTCGAACAGTGGGGTGAAGAACTGCGCGAGGATCGGTTCGGCGAGATAGCCGGTGATCAGGGTGGTGATGGTGATGCCGAGCTGGGCGCCGGACAGCTGGAAGGACAGGGTGCGGTGCGCGTGCTGGACCTGCCGGGCGCGGCGGTCGCCGTCGTGGGCGTGCGCGTCGACGGTGCTGCGTTCGAGGGCGGTCAGGGAGAACTCGGCGGCGACGAACAGGGCGGTGCCGGCGGTGAGCGCCACGAAGCCGAGGAGGGCGGCGATGTCGAGCAGGACGGACATCAGGGGCGGCCCTGCCGGGGGGAGTGGGGGCCGGGTCGGGGACCCGGCCCGGTAGAGGATCCCTCCGACCCGGAGTCGCACTCCGCGCCGGGGGAGGTGGTGTCGGGTGGTGGGGTGGCTGCGGGTGCCGCGGGCACCGGTGTCCTCTCGTCGGGTCCGGTCGCGGACGGTGTCCGCTTGCCGGAAGTGGTGTCGACGGGTCCTGATTCTACTGATGGCCGGTGCCGTGTGTCGCGGTGCCGACGACGGTGCGGCGCCTACGGTGAGGGTCGAGCAGGTGTTGTCGAGGGACGAAGGAGTGGGAATGAGCAGCGGCGAGGGTCCGGAACACGGCGGCGGCGCGGAGCGGGTGCCGAGCCTGTGGGAGGAGATGGTGGCGCAGAATCCGGCGCATTCGTCGTGGTATGTCGAGCGGTTCCGCACCATGGCCGCCCGGGGGCAGGACACCGTCGGGGAGGCCCGGTTGATCGATGCGATGGTGCCGCGCGGGGCACGGATCCTCGATGCCGGGTGCGGGCCGGGCCGGCTCGGTGGGTATCTGCACCGGGCCGGGCACACGGTGGTGGGGGTGGATGTGGATCCGGTGCTGATCGCGGCGGCGGAGGAGGATCATCCGGGGCCGCGGTGGCTGGTCGGGGATCTGGCCGAGCTGGATCTGCCGTCCCGCGGGGTCGCCGCCGAGTTCGATGTGATCGTGTGCGCGGGCAATGTGATGACCTTCGTGGCGCCGTCGACGCGGGTGGCGGTGCTGCGCAATTTCGCGGCGCATCTGGCGCCGCAGGGCCGGGTGGTGATCGGCTTCGGGGCGGGCCGCGACTATCCGTTCGAGGCGTTCTTCGCCGACGCGGCCGCGGCGGGGCTGGCGGCACAGCTGCGGTTGTCGACCTGGGATCTGCGGCCGTTCAGCGACGATGCGGAGTTTCTGGTGGCGGTGCTGGGACGGGCTTAGCCGCGGCGGGGCTGTCGGCGGCCTGGGCGCGGGAGAGCGCCACGGTGGTCACCAGCATCACGGCGACGGCGGCACCGACGAGGATCAGGGCGGGGCCGTCGGCGCGGAGGTGTTCGCCGAGCACGGTCGTGCCGAGCACGATCGCGGCG
>NZ_AJVB01000503.1:0-2720 GCF_000278445.1 Rhodococcus sp. R1101 | reverse complement strand
GGTGGGGGGTGGTTTCGGCCGGAAGGCGGCGGCGGCGATCTCGGCGAAGCGCTGCGGGTCGACGCCGAGCACGACCTCGGGCACCAGATTCTCGAAACGGTCCTCGAGGGACACCGCGCGTGGATAGCGGCGCAGGGCGGCGGCCTCGAACGCGGCGAACTGTTCGGCGATCTGCTTGTAGGCGCGGTACTGCAGTAGTCGCGCGAACAGCAGGTCGCGGGCCTCGAGGAGCGCGAGGTCCTCGGGATCGTCGACCTCACCGGCGGGCAGCAGCCGCGCGGCCTTGAGATCGAGCAGGGTCGCGGCGACGACCAGGAACTCGGTGGTCTGGTCGAGGCCGAGTTCGGGTCCGAGCTTCCGGGTGTAGGCGATGAAGTCGTCGGTGACCTCGTGGAGGGCGACCTCGGTGACGTCGAGTCGCCGCTGCGAGATGAGGGTCAGCAGCAGGTCGAACGGGCCCTCGAAGTTGCGCAGGCGTACGCGGAACCCCGAGGTGGTCTCCACCTCCGCAGGTGTCGGCCGGCCGGGTTCCTCCAGGACCCCCGCGTCGGCTCCCGCTTCGGGTGCCGTGCCGGTGTCCGCGGTGTCGTGAACGGGAGCGTGCACGGAGCTCAGCGACCGCTCCGGTGGATGACTTCCCGTGCAAGGGCGCGGTACGACTCGGCGCCGGCGGAGGCGGGCGCCCAGCGAGTGATGGGTTCACCCGCGACGCTGGTTTCGGGGAACTTCACGGTGCGGTTGATGACGGCATCGTAGACGAGGTCGCCGAAGACCTCCACGACCCGGGACATCACCTCGCGTCCGTGCAGGGTGCGCGAGTCGAACATGGTGACGAGGATGCCCGCGACGGCGAGCTTCGGGTTCAGCCGGTCGCGGACCTTGGCGACGGTGTCGTTGAGCAGCGCCAGGCCGCGCAGGCTGAAGAACTCGCATTCCATGGGGATGAGCACCGAATCGGCGCAGGCGAGCGCGTTGACGGTGAGCAGCCCCAGCGACGGCTGGCAGTCGACGAGGATGTAGTCGTAGCGGTCGAGCATCGGGTACAGCGCCCGTCCGAGGGCCTGTTCGCGGCCGACTTCGGAGACGAGCTGGATCTCCGCCGCGGACAGGTCGATGTTGCTCGGCAGCAGGTCGAGGTTCTCGACATGGGTGCGTACGAGCACGTCGTCGGTGGAGACCCGCGGTTCGACGAGCAGGTTGTGCACGGTGAGATCGAGATCGTGGTGGGCGACACCGAGTCCGGCGGACAGCGCGCCCTGCGGATCGAGGTCGACGAGCAGGACGCGGCGCCCGTACTCGGCGAGGGACGCGCCGAGGTTGATCGTCGAGGTGGTCTTGCCGACCCCGCCCTTCTGATTGCACATCGCGATGATGCGAGCCGGTCCGTGGGTGGACAGCGGCACCGGTTCCGGGACGGGACGGCGTGGCCTGCCGGTCGGTCCGAGCTCGGGCTCGCCCGTGGTTCCGGCGGTGGTGGTCGGCTCGCTGGTGGACGTTCTGTCGGCGTCCTCGCGGCCGATTGCGTCGACCGGGACGGTGTTCGACCGGAGGTGCTCCGGCTCCATGTACGTGGCGGGTGGCCGAGGTGTGCCCACGTTCGGTACTCCCCCTGTCTTGCGACCCAGATGTCTTCTCGTCGACCCGTCGGGTGGCCCGGCGGCTCTTCCCCGGAACGCTACCGCTTCGTCGGCAGGATCACCGCACGGACACGCGTCCGTCGCGGAGCCGGTCATCGTGCCCGCGGATGCGCCTGTGCCCACACTTCGCGGAGGGCACCGGCGGTGACCAGGGTGTATATCTGCGTGGTCGTCACAGAAGCATGCCCGAGTAACTCCTGTACCACGCGTACGTCGGCGCCGCCGTCGAGCAGGTGGGTCGCGAACGAGTGGCGCAGGGTGTGCGGGGAGACACCGACGTCCACTCCGGCGCGTTCGGCGGCGGTCTGCAGCACCTTCCACGCACTCTGCCGCGACAGGCGTCCACCGCGCGCGTTCAGGAAGACCGCGGCGGTGCGGCCGGTCGCCAGCGTCGGCCGCCCGCGCACGAGATAGGCGTCGAGCGCGCCGAGCGCCGGCCGCCCGACCGGCACGAGCCGCTGTTTGCCGCCCTTGCCGCGCAGCAGCACCGTGCGCGATTCGGTGTCGAGGTCGTCGACGTCGAGCCCGACGGCCTCGGAGATGCGGGCGCCGGTGGAGTACAGCAGTTCGAGCAGCGCCCGGTCGCGCAGGTCGCGGGGAGCGTCGGCCTCGGGTGCGGCGGCCTCGAGGATCGCGGTGACCTGGTCGACGGTCAGCGCCTTGGGCAGACGGCGTCCGGGTGCCGGTGGTTTGACGGTGCGAGCGACGTCGAGAGGGGTCTGACCTTCGGCGGCGGCGAAACGGTGCAGGCCGCGCACGGCGATCAGGGCGCGGGCTGCGGAGCTCGCCGCGAGCGCCGGGCGGTTCCGTTCCGGATCACCGCGGCGCAGACTCGCGGCGAAATCACTGATGTGGTGTTCGTGGACGTCCGCAAGATCGCCGACATGCACGTCGGTGAGGTGTTCCGTGTAGCGCAGCAGATCGCGCCGGTAGGAGGCGAGCGTGTTCGCCGCTACCCCTCGTTCGACGGTCAGGTGCGCCAGATAGGCGTCGACTTGCCCGGTGAGTGTCGGGGACGGCTGCGGAGCGACCTGCGTGGCCGGACGCTCCTCACCGGGCAGCACCGCTCACCCCTCCGCGCGG
>NZ_AJVB01000502.1:0-2730 GCF_000278445.1 Rhodococcus sp. R1101 | reverse complement strand
ACGAACCGTTGTCGCTGGCGCCTGTGGTCCAGGCAGCGCTCGAGGAGATCCTCGCCGTGGGTTACCACGGCACGAGCATGCGTGAAATCTCCAATCGTTGTGGATTGTCGGTTCCCGGGATCTACAACTACTTCACCGGCAAGCAGGACATCCTGATGACGATCTATCAGGTGACGATGGACGACCTCGAGCAACGCACACGCGGGGCGCTCACCGAAGGCGCCGGCCGAGATCCCGTCACGGTCTTCACGCTGTTGATCGAGAATCTGGCCCTCTACCACACGCACCGCCGCGAACTCGGGTTCATCGGCACCAGTGAGATGCGTGCTCTCACAACGGAAAACCGGCAGATCATTGCCGGCAAGAGAAACTGGCAGCAGGCGGTCGTGGACGAGAAGGTACTGGCCGCCGTACGCGCCGGATCGTTCCGGGTCCGAAACCCCGAGGACGCCGCTCGCGCAGTGGTCTCGATGTGTACCGCCCTCCCCACCTGGTGGCGACCGGGAGGCCGGATGAGCCCGGAAGAGGTAGCAGACCTGTATGTGGAGTACGCCCTCGATCTCATGCAATACCGGGGCGCCGATCTCGCCCGCGGACCCTGACGGAACATCGAGCCGCCCATGACATCCCGTTCACGGCCCTTCGAGAAAGAACTCACATGACCGACGTAGCCGACAGCATGCTCACCGCGCAGACGAATACCGAATCGCTGGACCTTCGACCGTCGCCCAGGGCACTCGAACTCGAGCAGACGCTGGTGGATTTCATGCACAGCCACGTGTTCCCTGCCGAACACGAGTACGAGACCTACCGCCGCAACGTCGGTCCCGACGACCACACCGTTCCACCCGTCATCGAAACCCTCAAGCACGAGGCCCGCAGGCGCGGCCTGTGGAATCTGTTCCTACCCTCCGAATCCGGCATCGGACAGCTGGACTATGCAGGACTCGCCGAGATCACCGGCTGGAGCCTGCATCTCGCACCCGAAGCCATCAACGGGCAAGCGCCCGACACGGGCAACATGGAATTGCTCCACCTGTTCGGTACCGATGAACAGAAAAAGCAGTGGCTCGACCCATTGCTGAACGGAAAGATCCGGTCGGCCTTCTCCATGACCGAGATCGCCGTGGCCAGTTCCGACGCGACCAACATCGAGACCAGAATCGAGCGCGACGGCGACAGCTACGTCATCAACGGCCGCAAATGGTGGACCAGTGGCGCTGCGGACCCCCGATGCACCCTGCTGATCGTCATGGGAAAGACGGACCCCTTTGCCGACACCCACCGTCAGCAGTCCATGATCCTGGTGCCGATCGACACTCCCGGCGTCACGATCGTCCGCGACCTGCCGGTGTTCGGACGACACGACCAGCACGGGCACTGCGAAGTCGTCTACGACAACGTGCGCGTTTCCGCCGAGAATCTCCTCGGGGAGGAGGGCGGTGGGTTCGCCATGGCGCAGGCGCGTCTCGGACCCGGCCGCATCCACCACTGCATGCGCGCCCTCGGCGCCGCAGAACGGGCCCTGGCGCTGATGACCACCCGCGCCCAGGGTCGTGTCGCCTTCGGCAAGACGCTGGCCGAGCAGGGTGTCGTCCAGCACCAGATCGCCGAATCGCGCGTCGCGATCGAACAGGCCCGGCTGCTGTGTCGTCTTGCGGCCAAGACCATCGACGAACACGGCAACAAGGCCGCAGCCCCCTACGTGTCCGCGGCGAAGATCGCGGTGCCACGCATGACCCTCGAGGTGATCGACCGAGCGATCCAGGTGCACGGTGGCGCCGGTATCAGCGACGACGTTCCCCTTGCCGCAATGTACGGCTGGCACCGCGCGATGCGCATCTACGACGGCCCCGACGAAGTACACCTGCGCACGATCGCCAAGAACGAACTGCGCAGATACACGAGGTGACTTCGGGGCTGTGGGAGTAACGCCCGCGTGGGCGATGAGCTCGGTTCCGGCCGGTCGGAGAAACTCTCACGCCCTGCGAACCGGGAAGACGACACTCGAGCCGTTGCCCGAGGAGTGGAGGGTTCACGTCGACAATCGGGGACCGACACCACGATCGACCAGGCTGCGTTGCCGATAACGCCGTTCAGCGTAGGCCAGATCGTCACGCCACAGTCGGGTCGCCGCCCTACGGAGTACTGGTGAGAGGGCACGGTGAGCACGGCGTGCAACGGCGAAGCCGCGCCGGGGAGAGTCGGCGAGGACGGCCTCGATGACACAGGTGCGCGGATGTCCGTCGGCTCCCACGCCCAGGGGTGTGGTGTGAGTTTCGACGACACTGCCAGTGCCTTCACCGTCGATGATGCGCATCACGACGGTACGAGGTTCCGGACTGGTGAACTCGGCCTTCACCGCGACGCCGAGCCCCCCGCCGACGCGGAAGGTCACAGCGACAACGAATCGGTCGCCGGTGTCGTCGGTGCGGTGGCGGCCGGGCGCGTCGAGGACCTCCAGGTGGGTGAAGGAATAAGGGTGGAACCACGCGCCGTGCCACGGGTCGAGTCGGTTGGCGATGATGTCGACCGGTTCACAGATTCCGGTGAGGGTCGCTACGGCCGCCAGGCGGGTACGGGCCGGCGGTCGTGGCGGGATGACCGGCGCGTCCAGTGGGGGTTCGTTGCCGATGTGGTCGAGACGGACCCAAGCCAGGACGCCGTCGTCGTGACTGGGAAACGGGGCCCAACCGTGCCCGGCGTCGGGGCCCAGGCGTAGTCCGTGCC
>NZ_AJVB01000501.1:0-2738 GCF_000278445.1 Rhodococcus sp. R1101 | reverse complement strand
CTCCGACGCGGTGCGCCGTGCGCGTGCCGGTGTCGCCGACCCGAACCGTCCGACCGGCTCGTTCCTGTTCCTCGGCCCGACCGGTGTGGGCAAGACGGAGCTGGCCAAGGCCCTCGCGGACTTCCTGTTCGACGACGAACGCGCCATGGTGCGCATCGACATGTCCGAGTACAGCGAGAAGCACTCGGTGGCCCGGCTCGTCGGTGCCCCTCCGGGCTACGTCGGTTACGAGTCCGGCGGGCAGCTCACCGAAGCCGTGCGGCGCCGCCCGTACACGGTGGTGCTGTTCGACGAGGTCGAGAAGGCGCATCCCGACGTCTTCGACACGCTGCTGCAGGTGCTCGACGACGGCCGCCTCACCGACGGTCAGGGCCGCACGGTCGACTTCCGCAACACCATCCTGATCCTCACGTCGAACCTCGGCGCGGGTGGCGATCGGGAGCACATCATGGCGGCGGTGCGGGCGGCGTTCAAGCCGGAGTTCATCAACCGGCTCGACGACGTCGTGATCTTCGACCCGCTCTCGGAGGAGCAGCTCGAGAAGATCGTCGACATCCAGCTCGATCAGTTCGCCGCACGCATGTCGGCACGACGACTGACGCTGGACGTCTCGAGCACCGCGCGGTTCTGGCTGGCGGTGCGCGGTTACGACCCGCAGTACGGTGCGCGTCCCCTGCGCCGTCTCATCCAGCAGTCGGTCGGCGACCAGCTCGCCAAGAAGCTGCTGGCCGGTGAGATCAAGGACGGCGACACCGTTCACGTGGGCGTCAGCGAGGACGGCGATCGCCTCGTGATCAGCGCCTGACGGCATCCGTGCGCGGTCCCGGCAGCTCCGGTTGCCGGGCCCGCGCACGGCCTACTCTGGAAGACGTTATGACGAATCCCCAGGATCCGCGCACCCCGCAAGAACGGGCCTACGCACTCGACGAGTCGTCGAACGGGACGGACGACGCCGCGACCCGAGTGCTGCACACCGACGATCCGGCCGAGGCGTACGGGCGGCCGGTGACCAACCCGACGGTGGCGTATACCCGCTACGAGCAGTGGGGCGCACCGGGGAGCGAGTACCAGCCCACCCAGGCCTATCCCTCGTCGCAGCCTCATCCGTCGCAACAGCCTTCTCCGTCCCTGCCGGGTTACCCGCCTCCGCACGGTCATCAGCCCACCCAGGTGTTCCCCGCCCAGGACCGGCCGCCCACGGGCCCGGTACCCGGCGCGGATCCCGGGAAGCCGCCGCGCGGGCCGCGCTGGGGACTGCTCGCGCTGGCCGCGGTGGTCCTCGTCGCACTCGGCGGCACCATCGGCTTCCTGCTCAGCCGGCCCGACGACTCCACCTCGCGGGTCGCGTCGGATCGCGCCCCGGCGACCGTCGCACCCCCGCCCACGACAACTCTTCCGCCGCCGGCCGAACCGACCACACCGGGACTGCCCCTGGACCGGCTCCCGGGCGGACTCGGCGAGGTCATGGGCGATGCGGGTGCGGTCGTGGGCACGATCACCGCGAACGACGGCGGCAGCATCACGCTCGGCGTCATCGGCGGTTCGACCGTCACCGTCGTCCTCACACCCGACACCGAGATCATCACCCTGACCGGCAGCACAGCCCGGAGTCTCGAGGTCGGAGCGACCGCCGTGGCGACCGGCAGCGCCGTCGAACAGGGGCGGATGACCGCCGAGACCGTCGTCAGCGCGTCCCTCCCATCCTTCGGTGGTTCGGGCCGCTGACCCGCTAGGCTGACTCGACGATGACTGTCATGTGGTTCTCTCTGGCCGCGGTCGCACTGCTCGGTGCGGTCGCGCTGCTCTACGTCGACCGGACACGGCGGGAGCAGTCGGGTCGCATCCGGGAGATCTGGGCCAAGGCGCAGGGCTACAAGTACACCTCCGCCGAGGACCACCTGCCGTCCACCTGGCACCGCGCGGCGCTCGCCAAGCAGGAGTATCTGGGCGCGATCGACATCGTCCGCGGGGTTCGCCGCGGCGAGGAGTTCATCCTGTTCGACATCGAGGAGACCGCGACGATCGTCGCGGTCCGGCGCAAGGTCGGCTCCGACGTCGACATCGACCTCCGGCTGAAGTCGACGCCGCCGCCGAAGGACCCGGACATGAACCTGCTCGGCTCCATCGGGCCGCGCATCGTCTTCGCCACCGACCTCGAGATCGCGCGCCGCGTGTGCGATCAGCGGATGGTCGCGTTCACCGAGTCCATCCCCGACCACGTGCAGATGCTGTGGAGCGAAGGCGAATGGACCCTCGGATCGATCCCTGTCGGCAGCACCGGCCGTGAGTGGGACTCGGCCATCGAGACGGTGGCCCGGCTCTCCGGCATCCTCCATGTGCTGCCACCTCTCGTCGAACCCGACGAACTCGATCGCGGCACGCAGGATCCGGGACGTCCCTCCGCGCATCGTTGACAGGTGGTCGGAAGGGGCCGGCGTCACTAGTGTGACGGCCATGACTTCCGCCCGACCTGTTGCGCTCGTGACCGGACCTACTTCGGGAATCGGTGCGGGTTTCGCCCGCACTCTCGCCGGTCGCGGTTACGACCTCGTACTCGTCGCCCGTACCCGTCCCGCTCTCGACGAACTCGCCACCGAACTGAAGCAGAAGTTCGGGGCGTCGTCGGAGATCATCGTCGCCGATCTGGCGACCGTCGAGGGCCGCGACCAGGTCGTCGCGCGGCTCGGCCGCGGCGTCGACATGCTCGTCAACAACGCCGGCTTCGGTACGACCGGTGA
>NZ_AJVB01000500.1:0-2759 GCF_000278445.1 Rhodococcus sp. R1101 | reverse complement strand
ACTGCAACGCGGAACGCGTATGAGCGAGTGCCTCACGGCTTGCTGCGTACATGGTGCTCACTTTCCGGATGCAGAGTCAGCGCTGAGGGAGTCGAGTTCGTCGAGGAATCGATCGATCGAGCCGGCACGCTTCACGTCGTCCGCGAGCGCTTCGCCGAGGATCTTCTCGGCGAGATCCACGGAGCTGCGTCCGAGATCGCTACGCAGCTCGGCCACGATCTGCTGGCGCTGGGCCTGCAGCTGGTTGTGACCGGCGGCGACGATACGGTCGCTCTCCTCCTGGGCCTGCGCCTTCATGTCGGCGATGATCTGCTGGCCCTGTGCACGGGCCTCTTCACGGATCTGCGCCGCCTCGGTGCGGGCCTCGGCGAGCTGGCTACGGTACTGCTCGAGCGCGGCCGCAGCCTCCGCCTGAGCTTCCTCTGCCTTCTTGATGCCGCCTTCGATCAGCTCCGAACGCTCGTCGAGCACCTTCTGGAACATCGGAAGCACGAACTTCCAGAAGACGAATCCGACGAGAATCAGGGCGACCAGCGACCAGACGATGTCGTATGTCGCGGGAAGGAGGGGGTTGGGAGTCTCCCCTTCCTCGGCCGCGAGAATCAGGATGCTGTCAGCCATGGTGATCGTCGGATCAGAAGATGAAGCCGGCGACGATGCCGATCAGCGCCAGGGCCTCGGTGAACGCGATACCGAGGAACATCGTGGTGCGCAGCTGGCCGGCCATCTCGGGCTGACGAGCCATGCCCTCGATCGCCTTGCCGACGACGATGCCGATACCGATGCCGGGGCCGATGGCGGCGAGGCCGTAGCCGATGGCGCCTGCACCCGAGATCGTGGTGTCCTGGGCGAGGACGTCTGCTGCCTGAAGCGCAACGCTCATTGGTGTTCCATTCCCTTTCTTGTGGCTCGGCCCCGGGAGTCGGCAACCGAGTCAGTCTGTGTGTAGATGTGGGTCGTGCCGTTCGTCGAGCTAGTGCTCTTCGGCGTGCAGCGCCAGATCGATGTACACCGCGGTGAGCAGCGCGAAGATGTAGGCCTGCAGGACGATCACCAGGAGCTCGAAGAAGGTGAACGCGATTCCGCCGATGAGAGAACCGATGCCGAACACCTTCATGAAGCCGTCGGAATCGAAGAAGAAGAACTGGGTGGCACTGAAGAACAGCACGAGCATGATGTGACCGGCCAGCATGTTGGCCATGAGACGAATGGTCAGCGTGAACGGCCGCAGAATGAACGTCGAGACGAACTCGATCGGGATCACCAGCACGTGGAGAGCGGGCGGCAGGTTCGGAATGACGATGCTGCTCTTGACGTAGCGGAAGAATCCGTACTTCTTGATGCCCACATAGTTGAAGACGATGTAGGCGAGTGCCGCGAGCACGATCGGCATACCGATTCGTGCGTTGGACGAGATGTTGAGGAACGGGATGACCGATGTGAGGTTCAGACCGACCACCAGGAAGAAGATGGTGACGATCACCGGAAGGAACCGGCGTCCCTGTTCCTTACCGAGGATGTCCTCGGCGATATGGATCCGGACGAAGTCGAGCATGATCTCGGCGACGTTCTGCACGCCCCGCGGCACGATCTTCGGACTCCGCAGCGCGAAGAAGAAGAACAGAGCGACGATCAGGGCGACGGCGACGCGGATGAGCATCAACCGGTCCATCTCGAAGGGGGTGCCTTCGAACAGGACTGCCGGTGGGAAAAATCAGCTAGTGACGGCGCGTGGAATTCTCCGGCTGCCAAGGTGGTGACGCTCAGCGCTCTCTCCCGTAGTCGGCCGCAGGCATGCCGTCTGCGGTTCGATCGGACATTGACGATCCAGAAGTCGACCAGGTCGGCTCGCGTATTCGCCAGTGTTCCGAACCGCGTGAACGGTCCTGCTTCCTGCCGGTGTCGGCGACTCTCGTCGACTCGGCGGCCATTTGAACACGGCCGCCTACGAAGTCACAACTGCGCACCGTTTCCAAACCGGATGCGGCCAGTGTCACTCTCGCAGAACTCACCCTACCAACTGCTCTACGACAGCGCGTAGGTGGGTTCCTACGTGGGGGGTTATGGACATCCGGCACTACTACCGATCGTCGTTGTTCACCTCGGACGACGGCGGGGATCGACGTACAGGGCGCGCTGCGAGAGCACCCCGTAGGTCTCCGCTCCCAGAACGATGACCAGCGCGAAAACGATCGTGAGCACCAGCGCGTTGCGGTTGTAGAAGTCGAGCGAGTCGAGCGAACCCATCACGACGATGGCGAGGATCAGCTTCAGCAACCAGGTGCCGAGAAGAACGGCACCGGCGGTCATCGCCGGCATCTTCGACGTCAGGAGCACACCGAGCGCGGTGAAAAGGATGAATCCTCCGCCGACGGCCGCGCCGATCAGCGCGCCCCACAGTCCCGGCATCCCGGCGACGAGCACCGAGACCACCGATGCCACCACGGCGAGCACGAGAAGACCGAGGACGCCGTAGCGCACCGCCGCGCGCATGGGGGCGATCGGGTCGGGCAGCGAGGGCAGACCGTGGTCGGGTTCGGGATGATCCGGGTTCGTCACGATATCCGAGCCTAACCGACCTCTCGGGAGTGCTCCGGTGGTGTCTCCCCCGACTCGTCGTGCCGCCGCAGCGACGGCACCGCGGTCACCACGAGAGCGAACACGAGACCGCCCGCGAGAATCAGCACCACGGCCCTCCGATCGAGCAGCGAGGAACCGACGGCCCCGAACGCGAGGATGCCGACCCACAGGTAGAGCAG
>NZ_AJVB01000499.1:0-2767 GCF_000278445.1 Rhodococcus sp. R1101 | reverse complement strand
CGTGCACGGTGACGGATTGCCCACCGTGGAGGATCTTGCGCAGATCGATGTCGATTCCCGGCAGGTTCATTCCGGCCGGCGACACCTGTCCGGCGGAGACCCCTTGCCCCGCAACCATTGCGAAGGTCGGCAGGACCTGCAGGCCTTTCTCGTAGACCCACCGCAGTTCGGCGGGGTCGAGCGAGTCGGCGCCCGCCCCCAGCCCGAGGTGGTAGAGGATCACGTCGCGGTCGGTCCAGGCGGCCTCACGGGTGGTGGGGGCGGCGGACAGTGCGACATCCCTGTCGATGGGCATGGGCACTCACTTTCCGGGTTCGGGATCGCGGGGCAGGCCGAGAAGCCGCTCACCGATGATGTTGAGCTGGACATTGGTCGTCCCGCCGGCGATGGACATGCACTGCACGTTGAGGAACATGTGGGTGGCCGAGGTGCGGTCCTGGTCGTCGAGCAGAGAGGCCGGGCCGGCCCAGTCCATCGCGGTCTCCCAGACCTGCTGGAGGTGCTCGACACCGAGCAGCTTGGCGACGGAGGACTCGGGGCCGGGCTGCGCACCGGCCAGGGAGCGCAGCGCGGTGCGCAGACCCATGAGGCCACCGGACGCGGCATCGCCGAGCACCTTGCCGAGGACGGTGAGCTGTTCGTCGTCCGGCCCGCCGGGGGTGTTCTCCGCCAGCGTCGCCAGAGCCTCGCAGCCGGCTCCGAAGGAGGAGTCGTGGGAGAGCGAGACACGTTCGTTGGCGAGGGTGGTGCGGGCGAGCTTCCACCCGTCGCCCGGCTCACCGACGAGGCACTCGTCGGGCACGAACACGCCGTCGAGGAACACCTCGTTGAACAATGCCTCGCCGGTGATCTCCCGCAGTGGCCGGATATCGAGACCCTCGGTGTTCTTGATGTCGATCAGGAAGTAGGACAGGCCCTTGTGCTTGGGTGCGTCCATGTCGGTGCGGGCGAGGCAGATGCCCCAATCCGCAACGCGCGCCATCGACGTCCACACCTTCTGGCCATCGAGTTTCCATCCACCGTCGACCTTGACGGCCTTCGTGGACAGACCCGCGAGGTCCGATCCGGCGCCGGGCTCGGAGAACAGCTGGCACCACACGAGATCCCCGCGCAGCGACTGCGGGACGAAGCGCTCGATCTGGTCGGTGCTGCCGTGTGCGATCAGGGTCGGCACCACCCAGTTGCCGATGATCATGTCGTGCGGTTCGAGGCCGGCGGTCCGCAGTTCCTCGGCGACGACGAGCTGCGTGACGGCGTCGGCGGCCTTGCCCCACGGTGCGGGCAGATGCGGAGCGGTGTATCCCTTCTCGGCCAGATATGCCTTGCGTGCCGCCCCCTCGAGCGAGGTGGCCGGCTCGAGCTCTGCGCGGATGTCGGCACGGATCTCTTCGGCCTCGGCCGGCAGGTCGACACTCAGCACACGGCGGGCACCGCCGAGCGTGAGACGGGCGACCCGGCGGCGCCAGGATGCCGTGGAGCCGAGCAGCAGGCGAAGCGACTGAGCGCGTCGCATGTACAGATGGGCGTCGTGCTCCCAGGTGTAGCCGATGCCGCCGAGCACCTGGATGCAGTTCTTGGTGACCTGGAAGGCCGCTTCCGGGGCGATGGACGCCGCCACGGCGACGGCGAGCGACGCCTCGTCCTCGGATGCCTTCTCGTCGAGTGCTCGCGCGGCATCCCATGCCACGACGCGCGCCTGCTCGGTGAGGCAGAGCATTCGGGCGACGGTGTGCTTGACGCCCTGGAACTGGCCGATGACCCGTCCGAACTGCTTGCGGACCCGTGCGTAGTCCGCCGCGGTGGTGGTGGCCCGGTCCGCGAGGCCGGCCGACTCGGCGGCGAACAGCGTGGCGGCGATATCCACGACCCGCTGCGAGTCCAGTCGCAGCACATCGTCGTCGGACAGGTCCAGGCCGTCCACGGTGATCTCGGCGTTCCGTCGGACCACGTCGTAGCTGGGCAGGTGCGCGACGTCGACCCGATCACGCGTGACGACGACGAACGCCGTCTCGCCGTCGTCGTCGGCCGCGAGCAGGAACACATCGGCGACCTGGCCGCCGAGCACGACACCCGAGGTGCCCGAGAGGGTGACGGAGTCGCCCTCTCGCACGACTCGCATGTCCCCCGGCTGCAGGGACACCGCACCGAACAGCGATCCGTCCGCGAGTCCGTCGAGTTCGGTACGACGCCCCGCCTCGTTCAGGACCGCCGAGACGATCACGGTCGGAAGGAACGGGCCGGGCACCATCGATCGCCCGAGTTCCTCGGCGACGATCGCGGTTCCGAGCAGGCCGAATCCGGCACCTCCCACCTCTTCCGGTAGGTGCAGTCCGAGCATGCCGAGTTCGGCGAGCGAACTCCAGTAGGGCGGGCGCGCTTCGGTTTTCGCTTCGACAGCCGTGCGGATCACGTCGGCTGTCGCGTGCCGAGCCGCCCAGCCGCGCACGGAATCGCGGATTTCGCGGTCCTCGTCACTCAATCCCAGAGTCATGAACGGTCCTTTGGATAGAAGAATGTCCGACGTCAGATGCGTTCGATGATGGTGGCGGTGGCCATGGCGCCACCCGCACACATCGTGACCAGCGCCGTGGAACGGTTCGAACGCTCGAGTTCGTGCAGGGCAGTGGTGATCAGCCGGGATCCCGTGGAACCGACGGGATGTCCGAGCGCGATGGCACCGCCGTTGACGTTGACCTTGCTCATGTCGGCCCCGTGGACCTGGGCCCAGGACAGCACGACGGAGGCGAAAGCTTCGTTGATCTCGACG
>NZ_AJVB01000498.1:0-2776 GCF_000278445.1 Rhodococcus sp. R1101 | reverse complement strand
GAGCGCGAGGGCGTCGCCGACGAGTTCGTCGAGCACTTCCTGGGACACACCGCCCGCGGCCAGATCGACCGCGGTGCGTGCCGGCGTGGTGATCCGGAATGCGCCGGCGATCTCGCAGTCCTCGTCCGCCAGCGTCCGGTGATGGAGCGCGAGCCGGTTGCTCGGCACGGTGCGCTGGTCGGGAGTGGACAGGTGGAGGAAGCGGGGCTGCAGGTGCCCCATGCCGTGCAGGTCGGCGGCGCTCTGGTGCGAGACGACCGCTTCGCCCTCGTACCAGGTGCACCACTGGGCGAACTCGTCGAACTTGGTCCGCGGGCTGTCGCCGAGGCGGTACAACTCGGTCTCGACGCGGATCCACAGACCCGCCTCGATGCGTTCCGCGAAGTCGTGCGCTGCTATTCCGTGGCCGACGGCCTGGCGTGCGGTGAAGAACCCGGCTTGCGTGGCGGCGAGGCGCCGCAGCGAGTCGTCGGCATCGGCCCGCCCGGTTGCGTCGTAACCTGAATCCGTCCACCCTGTCATGGCGCCCAGCGTAGCCGACGAATGTGGTACACCTCACATATTTTCCTCATCCTGCGGCCGTGTGTTCAGTCGATCCTCAGAGTTCTCCGGAAGAATCGACCCTCATGACGCAACGGAAGCGCAACCGCACCGTCACGATCGCCGTCGTTCTCGTCGCGGCGCTGGTCGCCGTCCTGGTGGGCGCGGAGGTCTACGTCCGCAACCGCGCGACCACCTGTCTCGCCCAGTCCTTCGAGAGCGAGCTCGGCACCGGAGTCGACGTCGACCTGAGCTGGAAACCGGTACTGCTGCAACTGCTCGACCGGCGGGTACCCTCGGTGTCCCTCGACAGCGACGACACCGCCTTCGGCCCCGCCCAGCAGATGCAGGTGCACGCCGAGGTCGAGAATGTCGACCTGCGTGATTCCGCAGAGGGTGCCGGCACCATCGGCAGCTCGAGCGCCGACGTGTCGTGGCCCGTCTCCGGGATCCTCGCGACCGTGCAGAGCCAGTCGGTGGGAGCGCTCGTCACCGATGTCACGGCCGACGAGAACGCGGGCACCCTCACCTTCACCGTCGGCGGCCAGGGTCTTGCGGAGTTCACCGCGCGGCCGGTGGTGAACGGCGGCGTGGTGACGGTCGAGACGACCGACGCGACGATCCTCGGCATCGGGCTCCCGACGGCCCTCGTCGACGGCGTCGTGGAGATCCTCGCCTCGGGTCTGCAGCAGTACCCGCTGGGCATGCAGGCCACCGAAGTGGGCGTCACCGACTCGGGCGTCGAACTCCGCCTCGAAGGGGGCCGCTTCGTGCTGCCGGAGAACCCGCAGGGACAGCCGGGACAACAGCAAACGCAACAGCAGAGCAGCTGCGGCCTGCTGTCGTGACCGGCAAGGTCGGCCCTGCGGACCGTCCAGCACTGCTCAGCCCTGCAGACCGTCCAGCACGGCGCGGCTGCCGGACAACCCGAGGCGCGTGGCCCCGGCCTCGATCATCGCGACCGCGTCCTCCGCGGTGCGGATACCGCCGCTCGCCTTGACGCCGAGCCGGCCGCCCACCGTCTCCGCCATGAGCGCGACCGCGTGGGTGGTGGCGCCGCCCGCGGGATGGAAGCCGGTGGAGGTCTTCACGAAGTTCGCGCCGGCTTTCTCCGCCGCGCGGCACACCTCCACGATCGCCTCGTCGGAGAGGACCGCGGACTCGATGATGACCTTGAGGACCGGGCCGAATCCGATCGATTCGCGCACCGTGAGGATGTCGGCGAGAACGGCGTTGTAGTCGCCGCTCACGGCAACACCCACGTCGATCACCATGTCGATCTCGCGCGCACCCTCGTCGACGGCGAGTCGCGCCTCGGCGCCCTTGATGAGCGAATGGTGCTTGCCCGACGGGAATCCGACGACCGTCGCGACCGTGACCCCCTCGGCCCGCAGGGGCAGCATCGACGGCGACACGCACACCGCGTACACGCCGAGATCGACAGCTTCGTCGACGAGGGCCCGCACGTCCTGCGAGGACGCTTCGGGCTTGAGGAGGGTGTGGTCGATCATCGACGCGACCTGCGCGCGGGTCAGCGGGGTTCCGGACATGAGTGCAGCTTCCCACACGACGGGCCCGACGGTTCGGCACCGCATGTCGTTCGGCCGCATGTTCTCCGGCACCGCACCCTGCCTTCGGTAATCCACTCGCGCAGGAGGCCTCCGGCCACCCACAATGATCGCGTGCTGATCCGTCGAGAGCTTCCTGCCGACATCCGTGCGATCGCGGACGTGCACCGCGCCGCCTTCGCTCCGTTCGCCGCGCCGGGCCACGAGCCGGTCGAGCCCGGTCTCGTCGCGTCGCTGCGCGCGAGCGACGCGTGGCTGCCACCCTTGTCGCTCGTCGCCGAGGACGGCGCGGGCGCGATCGTCGGGCACGTCGTCGCTACCCGTGGACACGTCGGCAGCACGCCCGCGTTGGGTCTGGGTCCGCTCGGTGTCCGACCCGACCTGCAGCGTTCCGGTGTGGGCAGCGCACTCGTCCACGCCGTGCTCGGTGCGGCGGACGCGCTGGACGAGTCGCTCGTGCTCCTGCTCGGACATCCCGGCTACTACCCCCGTTTCGGTTTCGTGCCCGCCGCCGAGCTCGGGATCTCCCCGGACGTCGAGGAGTGGGCCTCCCACTTCCAGGCCCGGGCGCTCACGGCACACGACCCCGCGCTTCGGGGCACCTTCCGGTATGCCGAACCGTTCTACGATCTCGAGGAACAGGGATGAACGACGAACGACGGGTCGAG
>NZ_AJVB01000497.1:0-2775 GCF_000278445.1 Rhodococcus sp. R1101 | reverse complement strand
GAGCCGGCTTCCCGGGGCGGGCACGCCGACGTGGTGGACGTGCCGGTCGAGGTCGAAATCGTGGTCGTCGACCCAGACCGGATGGTCGAGGTTGAACTTGCTGTCGGCCAGTTTCATCCGGAACTGGGGCACGGCGGCGAGTCGTGCCCCGAGTTCGTTGCGGAGGCTCGGATAGTCGTGGCGGCCCGGGACAGTAGTCGGATCCAGCACGATCAGCCCGCAGATGTGGAGGAGCTGGCTGGGAGTCTCGAGGTAGAGGAAACCCGCGTCGAGTCCGCTGAGACGCTGCATGGAACCAGGGTAGAACAGGTTCTAGAAATCTGGTCGGATTGCGCCGGTTTTCACCGCTGCAGTCGTGCGACCCCCGCGGGAGGCAGACCGGCGGCATAGGCGAGGACGTCGCAGAAGGCCTCGACGTGCGGGGCCAGCACGTCCGACTGCGGAGTCCACGAGGCGCGCAGTTCCAGCTGGTGTGCGCGGCCCGGGCCCGCGATGTCGCCGAACCGCACGGAGGTCGTCGAGGTCACCGTGCCGCCCAGGGCCGTGAGGGGTTCGCCGTGCGCGGCGAGTGCATCGACGAGCCAGCTCCACGCCACCTCCGGCAACAGGGAGTCGGCCGCCAGGCTCTCGTCGACGTCGGCCTGGATGTACGAGACGAGCCGGGTGGTGCCGTGCCACGCCTCGTCGCCGTCGGGGTCGTAGAGCAGGATGAGGCGGCCGAACGCGTCGCCCTCCGACTGCTCGGGCACCCTCTCCGTCTCGTCGTGCAAAACCTCGGCGCCCAGTGCATAGCTGTAGGGAGCGAGCCGTTGCGGTGGTCGAATCGGTCCGACCTCGATCTCCGGGCGCACGGTAGCCGCGTTCATCGCATCGACTGCGGAACGGAAGCGGGCCGGCTCGGCGGGCGAGGTGGTCACCGAGCGGACGTTAGTGCCGGTGACCCACCGCACGCGGGAGGCGCGCCGATTCCGGTGGGCGGCGCGGTCGTGGCAGCATGGGGCAACGGGTCCGCACCACACGTCTCGGTCCGGGACCCGACAGACGCTGCCCTGCGCGACCGCGCGCAGTGCCCGAAGAACGAGGATCGATGACCGGCTTGGAGAACACGAACGTCGGCTCTGCGGTGCCCGCGGAGTACCCCGCGCGGAGGATCCTGCCGCATGCGCCGCTGCTGGCGGCCGCACGCGGTGAGCGGCCCGTCCACCGGCCCGTGTGGTTCATGCGCCAGGCCGGCCGCTCCCTCCCCGAGTACCGGGAGATCCGCGCCGGCGTCGGCATGCTCGAATCGTGCTTCGACCCCGAGCTGGTCTGCGAGATCACGATGCAGCCGGTGCGGCGCCACAAGGTCGACGCCGCCATCCTGTTCTCCGACATCGTCGTCCCGCTCAAGGCGGCAGGTATCGACCTCGACATCGTCGCCGGGACGGGTCCGGTCGTCGCGACCCCCGTCCGCACCGCCGCCGATGTCGCCGCGCTGCCGTCCCTCGAGGCCGAGGAGGTCGGAGCGGTCGCCCGCGCCGTCGGGCTGCTGACCCGCGAGCTCGGCGACACCCCGCTCATCGGCTTCGCGGGGGCGCCCTTCACCTTGGCGTCCTACCTCGTCGAGGGCGGACCCAGCCGCAACCACGAGCACACCAAGGCGCTCATGCACGCCGACCCGAAGACCTGGCACGCGCTCCTCGGCAAGCTCACCGATGTCGCCATCGGCTTCCTGCGCGCGCAGATCGGCGCCGGTGTCGACGCCGTCCAGCTCTTCGACTCGTGGGCGGGCGCCCTGTCGCTCGCCGACTACCGCGAGTACGTCCTGCCGCACTCCGAGCGTGTCTTCGCCGAGATCGCCGATGCGGGTGTACCGCGCATCCACTTCGGCGTCGGTACCGGCGAGCTCCTCGGCGCCATGGGTGAGGCCGGTGCGGACGTCGTCGGCGTCGACTGGCGCATCCCGCTCGACGTCGCCGCGACGCGCGTCGGCGCCGGCAAGGCCCTGCAGGGCAACCTCGACCCCGCCATCCTGTTCGCCGGCCCGGAGGTCGTCGAACGCGAGGTGCGCCGCATCGCCGCCGAAGCCGATCGTGCGCTGGCCGCCGGCGCCACCGGCCACATCTTCAACCTCGGTCACGGGGTCCTGCCCGACACCGATCCCGACGTCATCACCCGAGTGGTCGAGCTGGTGCATTCGCTGTGACCCCGCCGACGGTCGCGGTCGTCGGCGGTGGGATCAGCGGTCTCGTCGCCGCATACCGGCTGCGTCGTTCGCTCGGCGCCGCCGCGCGGATCGTCGTGCTCGAACGATCGTCGCGGCTCGGCGGCAAGCTCCGCACCGTGCCGTTCGCCGGCGACCCGGTCGACGTCGGGGCCGAGGCGTTCATCGCACGCCGTCCCGAAGTGCTCGCACTCGCCGAGGAACTGGGGCTGAGCGACCACATCGTCCACCCCTCGGGCGCGCGACCGCTCCTGTACGCCGGCGCACGCGTGCATCCGCTGCCCACGGGCACGCTGATGGGCATCCCGGCGTCCGCGGAGTCCGTCGAGGGACTCGTCGACGACGAGACCCTGGCCCGTATCGCCGCCGAGCCCACCGTGCCGCTGGAGTGGACCCGCAGCTCCGATGTCTCCGTCGCCGAACTCGTCCGTTCACGCTTCGGGGAGCAGGTGGTGCGGCGCAGCGTCGACCCGCTGCTCGGCGGGGTGTACTCGGGGTTGTCCGACACCGCCGGTGTCCGGGCCACCGTCCCGACGCTCGCCGCCGCTCTCGACGCCGGTGCGACGAGCCTG
>NZ_AJVB01000496.1:0-2791 GCF_000278445.1 Rhodococcus sp. R1101 | reverse complement strand
ATTCGAGGGCAGCGGCGAGCGCGACCCCGGCGAGCGGCCCATCGCCGCGCACGTAGGCGCAGAAGCCGACGAGTGCAGCGGCGTCCGCCCGTTCGGGATCCGGCAGTGCGCGTGCCAGTTCGCTCCACAGCCGCTCCGCCGCGCGTGCGAGCGGACCGGTCGCGAGCCCCATCGCGGCGTCCCGCACCGTGCGATTCGCGAGCAGCACCGCAAGTTCTGCGACATCCGACGCACTCGGATCCGTTCCGGCGGCGTACGCCTCGACGTGCGCGAGCACGGCCTGCAGTTCGACGCGGTCGGCACGTTCGCCGCCACCCTCGCGGGCACAACGCTCGTACTCGAGGTCGCGGGTCTCGACGACCTCGTCGATGCAGCGCGCAACTTCCTGCCGCACCGCCGGCGGATACGGGGTGAGCAGCGCTTCGAGTTCGGTGCGGGAGCCCCGGATCGGGCTGCCCTCGAACACCCGCGCCGCCGCGACCACCGAGGATCCGGGGTCGGCCACACTGCCGATGATGTCCTGGCCGGGTACGAACCAGGTTGTCCCGCCCGATATCTCGGGTAGCGCGTACACACCTGCCAGATCGATTCCGACGGCGTCGAGGTGATCCGCGAAATCGTCGACGAGCCGGCACACCTCGGCGACGGCCGGGTCGTGCCGGTCGGTGAGCTCGTCGTCCACGAGGACTGCGACCACGGATTCCGCACCCTCACGGGCACAGACGGCGCAGAAACGCCGGAACGCCGCGCGCATGAGTTCGGGAACGGGTTCCCCGGCCCCGGGCAGGACGAGGTCGTGTCGCATCACGGCACCGATGGCCGCGACCTTCCCGTTCGGGCGGGTCGGGGCGTCCCCGGTCGGGGTCAGGCACATCACGACGATCGAGCGGGCGGGCGGGAATCCCATCAGAGCGGGCAGGGCCGCGATCACGTCACCGACATCGGTGAGCCGGAGGGGATGCGAGGACGAGGGCGTGGAAGTTGTCATGCTCGGACCGTGGCCTACGGGTCCGAGCGGAAAGCCTGCCACGAGGGCGATCCGCGGCCTTCTGGGGATGAAACGGCCGGTTGTGGACAACTTCCGTGGCCGACGGGAGTCTCCGGCTTCTGCCGGCCGATCCCGTCGCCGTGCGCTGCTAGGGTGCGGGGCCGGCCGCCAGGGCCGGCGGGGGTGCGGGGCCGGCCGTCAGGGCCGGCGGGGTGCGGGGCCGGCCGTCAGGGCCGGGCAGCGAACTCGACGGCGTCCCGGAACACACGGTCGAGACTCGCGGTGTCGGCCCGGGCCGAGTCGAACGACATGTAGGTGACCGTCACGCGCACATCCCCGAGCTGGGCGATGCGCGTGGCCATCGACTGCGTCATGCCGCCCGATCCCCTGCCGGAATCGACCGTGCGGCTCAGGGCCAGGGTCTCGGCGCCGTCGACGGGCGCGGCGGGATCGTCGTCCAGGACGGTTGCGACGGTCGAGGTGACTCCCCGCACGGTCGCGTCCACCCGTGAGCACTCGGTCAGATGGGTCCGGTACTCGGTGAGGGACGGAGCGGACCGGGCGACCTCGACGCTGATCGTCGCGCGACTCGCGTTGTCGGTCCCCACCACCATGGCGGTGGTGCCCGGACCGTAATCCTGGGTGGGTGGCAGACATCCGCCCGGATCGACCTTCGAACCGGGCTGGATCCCGGTCAGGTCCGGTGCCGCCTGTGCCACCGCTTCCGGCGGAAGGACCACCGCGAGGTACGGCGCGGGGAATCGTTCCGGTGGCAGCACCAGCTCGCCCGGGGCACGGGCGGTCCCCGGCGCGGATGCGGGTGCCGTCCCTGTCAGGGCTGCCGGTTCCGGACCGGGATCGCCGGCGACGGTCTCGGAACAGGCCGGTACGAACACCAGGCACGCGGCCAGCATCACGGTCCGGGCGACCGCTGCGCGGCGCCTCGGACGAACTTCGCGTCGGGTCACCCGAACCTCCCTCGGTCGTCGACGTCGGGCAGGGTGTGCGCCCCGGAATCGGTCGTCGTGGCGTCAATTAGACTCGAACACCACCATGCCACGTCGGGTGACCCCGGCGGAGAGCCGAGACGAAGTGTGATCGGAGTGGTTCGCAGATGGACGAGCAGTCCCGCATGTACGAGCTGGAGTTCCCGGCTCCGCAGCTCACGTCATCGGACGGTGAGGGGCCGGTGCTCGTGCACGGCCTCGAAGGGTTCGCCGATGCCGGACACGCGGTGCGTCTGGCGACCACCCACCTGCGCGAGAACCTGGAGACCGAACTCGTCGCGTCGTTCGCCGTCGACGAACTGATCGACTACCGGTCGCGACGCCCGCTCATGACCTTCAAGGCCGATCACTTCTCCGACTACGCGGAACCCGAGCTGAACCTGTACGCGCTCATCGACGAGGCGGGCACCCCGTTCCTGTTGCTGGCGGGTGCCGAACCCGACCTGAGGTGGGAACGCTTCATCACCGCGGTCCGGTTGCTCGCGGAGCAGTTCGGGGTGCGGCGGACCATCGGGCTCAACGCGATCCCGATGGCGATCCCCCATACGCGGCCGCTGGCGGTCACCGCGCATTCGACGAACAAGGATCTCATCGCCGGGCACCACCGCTGGTCGGGCGAACTGCAGGTGCCCGCAGGGGTGTCGTCCCTGCTCGAATACCGGATGGGTCAGCACGGGCACGAGTCCGTGGGGTTCTCGGTACACGTGCCGCATTACCTGGCGCAGACGGACTATCCCGCGGCTGCCGAGACGCTGCTGACGAATGTCGCCGAGGTCGGGGGTCTCGAACTGCCGGT
>NZ_AJVB01000495.1:0-2798 GCF_000278445.1 Rhodococcus sp. R1101 | reverse complement strand
CCGCTCGCCGCCACCTCCGATTCTCCCGCCGGAACCCTTCGAGGACGTGCTCGACGACCTCGTCGAGCGACAGTCCCTTCTCGAGGTGCTGTTCGGGCGCGAACCGCACCTCGGCGTACACCACGCCGTCGTCGGCGAGGTCGAGGACGCATTCCCGGGCGACACGTTCGAGCCCCTGCGCCGTCTGCATCACGGCGACGGTGTGCTCGAACGTCTCGAGATAGCGCTCGAGCGACCCGCTGTCGGCGGACTCGCGGAACCAGCGCGCGAGGTCCGCCTCGGTGTGCGCCGGCAGCGACCAGCCGCACGCGTCCGCGAGTTCGAGGACCGTCCGCGGACGGAGACCGCCGTCGAGGTGGTCGTGGAGGACCACTTTGGGTGCGGTGCGGACGAGTTCGGGAGTCAGCCGGCCGTTCATGATCGGGACGGTAGTCGGCGGCGGCCGGTTCCGCTCGGTCTCCGGCCACCGTGCTTCTACTCCCGGATACGTTCGATCACGAGCGGCAGCCGGGCGGGCGCCGTGTCGGAGATGCGGACACCGTCGCGGAGGGCGGCGAGGGCGTCGGGAATGCGTCCCGGAGTGTCGGTGTGCAGCGTCGCGACGGGCTGTCCCGCACGGACGCGGTCCCCCAGGACCGCGTGCAGTTCGACACCCGCCCCGAGTTGTACGTCCTGCCCCTGCCGTTCGCGGCCGGCTCCGAGGCGCCAGGCCGCGATACCGACCGCGTACGCGTCGAGTTCGGAAAGCACCCCGTCCGCGTCCGCGTGGACGGTCTCGGTGTGCGTCGCGACCGGCAAGGGCGCCGAGGGGTCACCTCCCTGAGCGGTGATCATCGCGTTCCACCGGTCCATCGCGGTGCCGTCACGGAGCCGGTCGGCGGGATCGACGTCGTCGACACCGGCGGCCTCGAGCATCTCGCGGGCGAGGGCCACAGTCAGCTCGACGACGTCGTCGGGCCCACCACCTGCGAGTACCTCCACGGCCTCCCGCACCTCGAGTGCGTTACCCGCCGTCCGGCCGAGCGGGCTGTCCATGCGGGTGAGCAGGGCGCTGGTGTGCAACCCCTCGTCGGCACCGAGCTCGACCATGGTGCGTGCCAGCTCGCGGGCCTCGCCGAGTTCCTTCATGAAGGCACCGCTGCCGACCTTCACGTCGAGGACCAGCGCTCCGGTGCCCTCGGCGATCTTCTTGCTCATGATCGAACTGGCGATGAGCGGGATCGATTCGACGGTTCCGGTGACGTCGCGGAGCGCGTACAGCTTGCGGTCGGCGGGAGCGAGGTCGGCACTCGCCGCGCACACGACCGCTCCGACGGCCGGATCGGTGAGGATCTCGGCCATCTCCGCGGTGCTCAGGTCGGCGTTCCACCCGGGGATCGCCTCGAGCTTGTCGAGGGTTCCGCCGGTGTGGCCGAGGCCGCGGCCGGACAGCTGCGGGACAGCGACGCCGCATGCCGCGACGAGCGGCGCGAGCGGCAAGGTGATCTTGTCCCCCACTCCCCCGGTCGAATGCTTGTCGACGGTGCGCAGACCGAGTGCGGAGAAATCGAGACGGCGACCGGAGTCGATCATCGCGGTGGTCCACCGCGCCGTCTCCGCCCGGGTCATACCGCGGAACCAGACGGCCATCGCCAGGGCGGACATCTGGGCGTCGGAGACCACGCCGTGGGTGAACGCTTCGATGACCCAATCGATCTCGGTGCCGGAGAGCTCGTGCCCGTCGCGCTTGCGGCGGATGACGGTGACGATGTCAGGCACGGCGGTCCTCGTTCTCCCGCACGGCCGCGAGATCGTCGGGGCCGAACGCGTCGGGGAGCAGGTCGGACAGGCGACGGGGGCCGCCGTGGGCGTCCACCTGGAGGTCGGGGCCGCCGTGTTCGAGGAGCACCTGCCGGCACCGTCCGCACGGGGTCAGGACGTGGCCCCGGGAGTCGCAGACGGCGACGGCCCGGAGACGGCCTCCACCCTGCGCGAACAAGTTACCGACAAGTACGCATTCGGCACAGAGACCCAGTCCGTGTGAGACATTTTCCACATTGCACCCGAGGACCGTCCGACCGTCGACGGTGAGGGCGGCAGCCCCCACCGGGAATCCGGAGTAGGGCGCGTAGGCTCGCTCCATCACCTCATGTGCTTTGGCGCGCAACATTTTCCAGTCGATGTCCGGCATGGTTGATCATCCTGTCACGGTGGCGTGGGCGACGGTGGAGGACCCCTGCCGCGCCAGATCACAGTTGGAAAGGCAAACCTAACTTCGCTTTTGGGGGCTGTACGAATGGGGCGGGAGATTAGTTCCCGAGTTTGGGATGGGTCTAGAGTCGATCCAAGTCGGTTCAGGTTCACGTCGGGCCCGTACTGCGGAATCCCCCACAGGTAGGAGCAGCTCGACGCGTCCACCATTGACGTTGGAGGCACAGCACTCGATGAGCAGCACGACTGAAGCCGCCCCCGCAAAGGCGGGGCGCACACGGTCGCTTTACCGGGGAGACCCCGGCATGTGGTCCTGGGTATTGCACCGGATCACCGGCGTGGCGACATTCTTCTTCCTTTTCGTCCACGTCCTCGACACCGCACTCGTCCGGGTCAACCCCGAGACCTACGACGCGGTGATCGACACCTACAAGAATCCGATCGTCGGCCTCATGGAGCTCGGCCTGGTCGCGATGGTCCTGTACCACGCACTCAACGGCCTGCGGGTCATGCTCGTCGACTTCTGGTCGAAGGGCCCGAAGTACCAGCGCGTGATGCTCTGGACGATCCTTGCGATCTGGTTCGTGGTGATGATCCCCGCGACCGTT
>NZ_AJVB01000494.1:0-2839 GCF_000278445.1 Rhodococcus sp. R1101 | reverse complement strand
AACTCGGTGAGGGAGATGTTCGGCATGGTGTGCTTTCGGGTGTCGGGGGCAGCTCAGGAACGGTGAAAGGTGTAGCCCGCGTGATGCAAGACGCCATCGGTGAATTCGCCGAAGGCCCAGAATCCGAGGTCGTCGCGGTAGTCGATGCGGTCGCCGGTGATCCAGTACGAGCCCTGGTAGGCGTGCGGGCGTCCGCCGCGGGTTTCGTCGTAGCGACCGTCCGCGGTCAGGTGCTGATGCACGAAATCGTTCTCGTCGATCCAGGTGCCGAGATAACGGTCCGCGGAGGCGGTGTGGGCAACCTCGATATCTGCTGCACGGCCGGCGTCGACCGGGTGTCCGTCCCACAGGACGATCTCACCGTCGACGACGAGCACGAGCGAAATGTCGGGGGCGGCGAGGAATCGGTGCAGCGCGGCGGACCCCGATTCTCCGGATACGGCGGACAGGATCGCGAAACCGGCCGGATTGCCGGGTGCGATCGCGGTCGGTGACCGGAACGATCTCGGACTCAGGCCACGCAGCCGAGTGGTGTCGACGATTGCCGGCACGATGACGTACCCGGCACAGTCGATGACGATCGCGCCGTCATCATCTGCTGCGGTCAGCAGACCCGGACCGATGCCGACCACGCGAGAACCACCGAGAAGAACATCGCCGCAGTCGAAGTCGCCGATCAATGAATCGCCAGTGATGATCCGGGCGTTGGCGAACAGCAGCGGACGATGCCCGCCGGTGCGGTTGGTGGTGATGAGCTCGAGCAGTTCGGGAGTGAAGGAGGTGATCATGTGTGCTCCAGAATGGGGATTCGAGGACGCCGGGTGGTCCCGGCGAAATCCACTATCCGGCTGGACGGTGCACCGGAACAGGCCGCTGTGTGCCCGGGCGCACCAGAGCCTGGTTCGGACTGAACTCGAGCACGAGGCTCGAGCCCTGCCGCTCCAAGGCATCTCGTGAAAGGAATCTCATGGCCTATCGAACCGCAAGCGACGTAACGGGCACGTTCGATTGCCACGTGCGGTTTGTCGCGGAGGCGAGCGTAGAGAACATCCACACGCCGACAAGCCAGGCGCAGGGTGGCTTGGACGGGACGTTGCCTTCGCCGCGTTGGCGCTAGTGGTGAGGCCTTACGGCCAAGCAATCCCAACCAGGGTGCGACACGGCCTGTCAGCCGCGACGCGGTGAGGCTAGCGTCGTCTCATGAGCTCCACCGAACTGGGAACATTCCTCAAAGCGCGACGCAGCCACGTGCAGCCCACGGATGTCGGCATCACAGCGCAGTCGGGGCGGCGGGTTTCCGGCCTTCGCCGTGAAGAAGTCGCCATGCTCGCCGGCGTCAGCGTCGACTACTACACCCGACTCGAGCAGGGCCGCGAGCGACACCCCTCCCCAGCGGTTCTCAACGCGCTCGCCGGTGCACTCGACCTCGACACCGATCTGCGCGAACACCTGTTCCGCCTCGCCGGCCTGGCACCGACACCGCGCACACCGGTACGGACAACCGTCGACGATTCGCTCCGGCAACTGCTCGCATCCTGGTCGCACACCCCCGCGCTCATCATCAACCGTCAATTGGACGTTCTCGCCTACAACGACCTGGCTGGAGCTCTGTACAGCGGATTCGAACGCATCGACAACATTGCGCGGATGGTCTTCCTCGACCCCTTCGGACGCAATTTCTTCACCGACCGGGACCGCGCAACCACCTCCTGTGTCGCGAACCTTCGGCTTGCTCTCGGTCACACAGGTTCGGCAGATGACGTCCGCGCTCTCGTTCTCCAGGCGCACGCTGCAAGCGCCGAGTTCCGCGAACTGTGGAGCCGGCACGACGTCCGGGGAAAAACTCACGAGGCGAAAGAATTTCGTCATCCTGCCGTCGGCGATCTTCTCCTCGAGTACAACGCTTTCGACGTCCGCAGCGCACCCGGCCACCAACTGATCGTCTACCAAGCTCCCGTCGGCTCGTCCAGCGCCGACAAGCTCCGACTGCTGGGATCCCTCGCGGCGACAACCAGTTCCGACATCCCGTAGATCTGTCGTGCGGTCAGGCAGGAACTGTCCACTCATCACGGTATTCGGACTGTGAACCTTTTCCGAATGGGCGGCAGCGTGTCGCCAGGTGGGGTCATCTGTCGCAGCAGTGGTCAGGTGTGCGGCGACGTTCGTTGTCGTACTCGACGGCGGGTGCTGAGGTGACGCCGCAGCAACAGGCGTGGGAGCATCGGTCGTGATCTCTTCGGGTTTTGAGCCCGGTCGGCGGCGACGGGAGGCCGGATGAATTGGCGGGGTGTGTTGTCGTGGCTGGATGTGTGGGGGCCGTTTGTAGTCCTAGTTGCGTGGGTTGTTCTGGGTGGGCTGGTTTTTGTGCCGGACGCCTTCATTGAGCCGTCGGGCTGGCACTGGTTCCGGTTCGGGTTGTGGGTGTTCGTCGTGGTGGGTGCTGGTTGGGGGTGGGTCCGGAAGCGTCGTGGTGGTGTGTCGGCGAGAATGGTGGCGCCGGAGGATGTTCCGGGGGTGGATGTGGAGGCTGCGGTGGCGTCGTCGTCGGATCGGGTTTCTGCGGTCAGGGTGTTGCGGGAGCGGCATCCGGGTCTGGGGTTGAAGGCCGCTGTGGATCTGGTCGATGGGGTGCTCCGCAGAGATTCGCTCCGAGGCGGGTGACTCGGTCCCTGCGTCTGGTCTCGGGCGGGGGCAGGGCTCCGAAAAAGTTGCATAGTTGCATGCCAGATGCGGTTCCGCTTCGCTGGCGGGGGCCGGTGTCGATCGGTCCTGAACGACACAGGCCGGAAGGGCGCGTGACATGAGTGTCATGAACACGGCCCAGGACACGGCGCGGTTG
>NZ_AJVB01000493.1:0-2842 GCF_000278445.1 Rhodococcus sp. R1101 | reverse complement strand
GCTGCTGCCGTACACGGCCCGGCCGGCGGCAGCGACGCGACCCTGCCGCAGCTGCTGGCCGCCACCGCCGCCGCCCACCCCGACGCACCGGCGCTGCGCGACGGGCAGCGGGTGCTCACCTACCGCGAGCTCGACGAACGCTCCACCCGGCTGGCCCGGGTGCTGCTGCGCCACGGCACCGGCCCGGAGTCCTTCGTCGCCCTCGGCATCGCCCGCTCGATCGAGTCGGTGACCGCGATGTGGGCGATCACCAAGACCGGGGCGGCGTTCGTGCCCGTCGACCCGCGCTACCCGGCCGAGCGGGTCGCGTTCATGCTCGACGACTGCGGCGCCACCGTCGGCCTCACCACCGCCGCGCACCGCGCGCAACTCCCCGACACGGTGCCGTGGCTGCTGCTCGACGACCTCGACCGCGCCGCGGCGGGGGAGGACCCCGCCGCGCTCGGCGACACCGACCGCCCGGCCACGCTGCGGCTGGATCATCCGGCCTACCTGATCTACACCTCCGGCTCCACCGGCCGCCCCAAGGGGGTGCTCACCACCCACCGCAGCCTGGAGAACTTCGCCCGCGACCAGCGCACCCGCTTCGGTGCCGGCCCCGGCGCGCGGGTCGTGCACGTCTCGTCGCCCAGCTTCGACGCGTCGATCTTCGAGTACCTCCTGGCGTTCGGCACCGGCGCCGAACTGGTGATCGTGCCCCCGCACGTCGTCGGCGGCGCCGAACTCGGTGCCCTGCTGCGCGAGCAGCGGATCACCCACGGGTTCATCACCCCCGCCGCGCTCGCCTCCCTGGACCCGGCCGATCTGACCGCCCTCACCGACCTGGCCGTCGGGGGCGAGGCCTGGCCCGCCGACCTGCAGGCGATCTGGGCGCCCGGCCGGCGCCTCGTCGACGCCTACGGCCCCACCGAGACGACCATCATGGCCGCGATCAGCGACCCCCTGGGCGTCGACGACCCGCTGACCCTCGGCGGTCCGCTGCGCGGGGTGCACGCCGTCGTCCTCGACGCGACACTGCGGCCGGTGCCGTTCGGCACCGTCGGCGAACTGTATCTGGCCGGCTGGGGCCTGGCCCGCGGCTATCACGCCCGGCCCGCGCTGACCGCCACCCGGTTCGTCGCCGACCCCTACGGCACCCCCGGCGAACGCATGTACCGCACCGGGGACCTGGTGCGCTGGGGCGGCGACCTCGACGCGCAGGATCTGCGCCTCGACTACGTCGGGCGCAGCGACTTCCAGATCAAGATCCGCGGTTTCCGCGTCGAACTCGGCGAGATCGACGCCGTGCTCGGCGCGCACCCGAGTGTCGGCTTCGCCGCCACCGTCGCCCACCGCGCCCCCAGCGGGGAGACGGTCCTCGTCGCCCACCTGCATCCCGCGCCCGGCGCCGACATCGACCCCACCGCAGTGAAATCCCATGTCGCCGAGCGTCTTCCGGCACACATGGTGCCCACCGTCATCAGCGTGCTCGACGAGATCCCGCTGACCCCGGTCGGCAAACTCGACCGCGCCGCCCTGCCGGCCCCGGAACTGCGCTCCGCCACCGACGACCACCCGGCACCCACCGACCCACTCGAGTCGCTCGTCGCCGACGAACTCGCCGAGGTGCTCGGCCTCGACCGGCTCGGCGCCGACGACAACTTCTTCGACCTCGGCGGCAACTCGCTGCTCGCCACCCGCGCCGTCGCCCGCCTCGGCGACCGGCTCGGCCGGCCCGTACCGGTGCGGGCGTTGTTCGAAGCACCGACCGTCACCGCGCTCGCCGCACACCTCGACGAGCGGCCCGCCACCACCGACACCGCCGAACCCGCCGCCGGAACCACACTGGGCCCGGTCGCCGGGCCGCGCCCCGACCACATTCCGTTGTCCCCGGCGCAGCAACGACTGTGGTTCATCAACCAGTTCGACCCGACGTCCGCGGCCTACAACATCCCCCTGGCCATCCGGCTGTCCGGGCATCTGTCCCCGGCCGCGCTCGGCGCCGCCCTGCACGACCTGCTGACCCGGCACGAGAGCCTGCGCACCGTCTACCCGGCCTCGGCCACCGGACCGCACCAGCGCATCCTCGCCGCCGCCGACGCACCGCTGCCGCTGGACGTGGTGCCGGCCACCGAGGACACCGCGCCCACCGCCGTCGCCGACTTCCTCGGCGCCGGTTTCGACGTCACCGTCGACATCCCGGTGCGGGCACGGGTGTTCGCCTTCGACCGCGACGACCATCTCGCCGTGCTGGTCGTGCACCACATCGCCGCCGACGGCGGCTCCACCGGCCCGCTCGCCCGCGACCTGATGATCGCCTACGCCGCCCGCAGCCGCGGCGAGACCCCGACCTTCGGGCCGCTGCCGGTGCAGTACGCCGACTACACCCTGTGGCAGCTCGACCGGCTCGGCGACCCCGCCGCCCCCGGCAGTCTCGCCGCCGACCAGACCGCCTACTGGCAGGACCGCCTCGCGGGACTGCCCGAGGTGCTGGCGCTGCCCACCGACCGGCCCCGACCCCCGCAGCAGTCCTTCCGCGGCGACATCACCCGTTTCACCGTCGACACCGACCTGCTCACCCGGCTGCAACAGCTCGCCGCCGACCGGCACAGCACCGTGTTCATGACCGTGCACGCCGCCTTCGCGGTGCTGCTGGCCCGCCTGTCCGGCAGCGACGACATCGCCGTCGGCTCCCCGGTCGCCGGCCGGGGCCACCGCGCCCTCGACGAGGTGGTGGGCATGTTCGTCAACACCGTGGTGCTGCGCACCCCGGTGCCCGCCGAACGGTCCTTCACCGACCTGCTCACCGCCGTCACCGACAGCGACCTCGACGCCTTCGCGCACGCCGATCTGCCCTTCGACC
>NZ_AJVB01000492.1:0-2852 GCF_000278445.1 Rhodococcus sp. R1101 | reverse complement strand
GTAGTACACGGTGGCGTCGTGCAGATCCGCGGTGACCTTCGCGTCGGTGATCGTCACGAACTCGAGCCGCGGATCCTTGATCTCGAGATCGATGGCGGTGGCCACGATGGTGGCGATGCGCTTCGCGAGGCGGCGGGCCCGTGCTGGATCGGCCATGTCGTTCGTTCCCTTCTGTGGCCGCCGGCCGGCGGCCCGTCGTGCGGCCGGGATCAGTCCTCGGGCCCGAACAACCTGCGCCTGACCGACAGCAGATCGAGTTCGGGCCGCTGGGCGACCAGCCGCTCACACTTGTCCAGTATCTCCCCCACGTGCGCGAGATCGGGGGCGACAACCGCCACACCCACCCGCGCACGGCGGTACAGATCGTGTTCCCCGGTTTCGGCGACGGACACCCCGAGCCGGCGCAGTTCGGCGACCACCGGGCGGATCGCCGAGCGCTTCTGTTTGAGCGAATGCACGTCACCGAGCAGCAGATCGAGTTCGAGTGCTCCCAGGTACATCCGTTGCTCCCGTCATCGTCGACGCCTCGGTGCCGATGCACCTCGACGGCCGACCGGGCCGACGGTGCGCCGGCCGAGTCGGGCATCCCGACACGCCCGTGGCGGCGAACGACGAATCGTTCACCGCCACGGCCGCGGGTGGATCAGTCGCGCGGCTTCTCGCGCAACTCGTACGCCTCGATCACGTCGCCGACCTTGATGTCGGAGTAGGTGACCGTCATACCGCACTCGAAGCCCTCGCGGACCTCGGTGACGTCGTCCTTCTCACGGCGCAGCGACGAGATGGTGACCGTCTCGGCCACGACGTTGTTGTCGCGGATGAGGCGGGCCTTCGCGTTGCGCTTGACGATGCCGGACTGCACGAGGCAACCCGCGATGTTGCCGATCTTCGACGACTTGAAGATCGCGCGGATCTCGGCGCGGCCGAGCTCGACCTCCTCGTAGATCGGCTTGAGCATGCCCTTGAGGGCCTTCTCCACCTCGTCGATCGCCTGGTAGATGACCGAGTAGTAGCGGATGTCGACACCCTCGCGGTTCGCGAGCTCGGTGGCCTTGCCCTCGGCGCGGACGTTGAAGCCGATGATCACGGCGTTCGACGCGGCAGCGAGGTTGACGTTGGTCTCGGTGACGCCACCGACACCGCGGTCGATGACCCGCAGGCGCACCTCGTCGTCGATCTCGATACCCATGAGCGCCTCTTCGAGGGCCTCGACGGTACCCGAGTTGTCGCCCTTGAGGATGAGGTTGAGCTCGTTGTGCTCCTTGAGCGCGGCATCGAGGTCCTCGAGGCTGATGCGCTTGCGGCTGCGTGCTGCAAGCGCGTTGCGCTTGCGGGCATTACGCCGGTCGGCGATCTGACGCGCGATGCGGTCCTCTTCGACGACGACCAGATTGTCGCCGGCGCCGGGCACCGAGGTGAAGCCGACGACCTGGACCGGACGCGACGGCAGTGCCTCGAGCACGTCTTCACCGTGCTCGTCGACCATGCGGCGCACGCGGCCGTAGGCATCGCCGGCGACGATCGAGTCGCCGACCCGCAGGGTGCCGCGCTGGATGAGCACCGTGGCCACCGGACCGCGACCGCGGTCGAGGTGCGCCTCGATGGCGACGCCCTGCGCCTCCATGTCCGGGTTGGCACGCAGATCGAGTGCCGCATCGGCGGTGAGCAACACTGCTTCGAGCAACTGTTCGATGTGCAGGTTCTGCTTCGCGGAGATGTCGACGAACATGGTCTCGCCGCCGTACTCCTCCGCGACCAGCCCGTACTCGGTGAGCTGCTGACGGATCTTCTGAGGGTTGGCACCCTCCTTGTCGATCTTGTTCACCGCGACCACGATCGGGACGTCCGCGGCCTGCGCGTGGTTGATCGCCTCCACCGTCTGCGGCATGACGCCGTCGTCGGCGGCAACCACGAGGATCGCGATGTCCGTCGACTTGGCACCTCGAGCACGCATAGCGGTGAACGCCTCGTGACCCGGGGTGTCGATGAAGGTGATCAGGCGATCTTCACCGTTGAGGTGCGTCATCACCTGGTAGGCACCGATGTGCTGGGTGATGCCACCGGCTTCGCCCTCGCCGACGTTCTCCTTACGGATCGTGTCGAGCAGGCGGGTCTTGCCGTGGTCGACGTGACCCATGACGGTGACCACCGGCGGACGCTGGCGGAGGTCTTCCTCGCCGCCCTCGTCCTCGCCGTACTGGATGTCGAACGACTCGAGCAGCTCGCGGTCCTCGTCCTCGGGCGAGACGACCTGCACGACGTAGTTCATCTCCGAGCCGAGCAGCTCGAGGATGTCGTCGTTCACCGACTGAGTGGCCGTGACCATCTCACCGAGGTTGAACAGCGCCTGCACCAGGGCCGACGGGTTGGCGTCGATCTTCTCGGCGAAGTCCGACAGCGACGCGCCGCGAGCGAGACGGATGGTCTCGCCGTTGCCACGCGGCAACCGCACGCCGCCGACCGACGGCGCCTGCATCGAATCGTATTCCTGCCGCTTCTGCCGCTTCGACTTGCGACCACGACGCGGAGCACCACCGGGACGACCGAACGCGCCGGCTGCACCGCCGCGACCGCGGCCACCGCCGCCGCCACCGGGGCGACCACGGAAACCACCGGGAGCGCCTGCACCGGCAGGTGCACCGCCGCCACCACCGGCACCGCCACCGCGGTAACCGCCGCCACCGCCGCCGGGACGTCCACCGGGAGCTCCGCCGGGGCGACCCGGGCGACCGGACGCGGCCGGACGTGCAGCACGCTGCGGCATCGCACCCGGGTTGGGGCGCGGAGGCATCGAACCCGGGGACGGACGAGGTCCGCCCTGACCGGGAGCGGGACGAGGACCGCCCTGACCG
>NZ_AJVB01000491.1:0-2855 GCF_000278445.1 Rhodococcus sp. R1101 | reverse complement strand
AGCAGTACGGACACGGCGCCGCCGACCAGGCGATCGTCGGGCTCGGTGGCCAGGTGTTCATGGCCGAGACCGAGGCCGAGGCGAAGCGGATCTTCCGTCCCTACTTCGACAATGCTCCCGTCTACGGTCACGGCCCGTCGCTCGAGGACTTCTCGACGATGACACCACTGACCGTCGGCACACCCGAGCAGGTCGTCGAACGTACGCTCGGCTTCGCGGACTATGCGGGCGACTACCAGCGTCAGCTGTTCCTCATGGACCACGCCGGCCTGCCGCTCGACGTCGTGCTCGAACAGATCGAGATCCTGGGGCGAGAGGTCGTGCCGGTGCTGCGAACGGAATTCGAACGCCGCCGCCCCGCCCACGTGCCGTCCGACCCGCCCACGCACAGCACTCTCGCCGCGCAGGGCGCCGACTCGGCGCACCGGCAGGTGATCCCGGCCCGCGTGGACCTCGTGCCGGAGGAGGCCGACGCCCGCTGACCCGCCACCGAGGACTTCGGCGCGGGGAAGGCCTCCGCCGCGTCGACGAGCCGGATCGGCAGGGCGGCGCGAGAACTCGCCGAACAGATCGCCCGTGGTGCCGGACGGGCACCGGCATCCCGGACGCCGCGCCCGCCGGGCTGCCACGTTCCTCCGAGGATCACCTGGCGTTCCCCGAATCGAGGGGTCAGATCAGATCCTTGCCGTCCCGTCGCGCTTGCAGCCACTCCTCGAAGAACCCGCGGCACAGCACCGCCAGGACACCGGCGACCAGCACGGGCCAGATCAGGACGTAGATCGTCAGCGTGAGCATGTTCATCGGTTCTCCTTCTCCGGACTGGTTGCTGCAGGATCGTTCCCGGCCGTCGCGGTGTCCTCCTCCACGTCGAAGTCACCGACGCGCTGCGCGATGACCTCGAAATCGAAGTTCTCCTCGGAGTTCACGGACATCGCCCAGCACACCACCGTGCTGACCGCGTACGCGACGAGCGATGCGCTGAGCACCGCGTACTCGTGGACCGCGCCGAGCGCGAAGGGTGCGGCCGCCACTGCGGCGACGGTGCCGACGATGCGCGCGACCCGAATTCCGAAGAAGCCGAACGCCATCAGGCCCGCGATCACGCCGACGCCGATCACCGAGGCGATGTCCACCGCCCAGGTGATCACTCCGTCCATCGGGAACCATCCGAACCGCACCGGCAGGAACGCTGCGAGGGCGACTAGCACCGACGTCGTGAACGCCTTGTTGGTGACCTTGTCCCAGTAGAAGCTCGCGATGACGGGGAAGACCAGTGCGCCCCACAGTGCCCCGACGAAGACCAGCAGGTCGAGGATGCTCAGCCGCATGCTCGCGAAGGCGACGGCGGCGGCGGTCGCGACGATCATCGTGGCGCGCCCGACGAAGAGCATGCGCTTGGGATCCGCGTTGCGGGTGCCCCCGGCGATGTTCTGACCGTAGATGTCCGCCATCACGATCGACGACAGGGCCGACAGGTCGGAATCGGCGGTGGACGACAGCGCGCCGATGATCATGACGAAGAACATGACGACCAGTGCCGTGGGCAGGAACGACGCCACCATCTGCGGCACGATGTTGTTGACGTCGCTGTCCATCGGGTCGATGCCCAGATACAGCGCGAGCACACCGAACATGCCGACCCCGATGACGGTCGCCCCGTAACCGATCGTCGCGGTGACGAAGGTCGGTTTGATGAGATCCTCCCGCACCGCGAACAGCCGCTGCGCGATCGTCTGGTTTCCGATGGCATACGCGAGCACGGCCGCGATGTACGGCGCGCCCTGGTTCAGGAACGCCTCGCTCGAGAAGAAATCTCCCTGCTGGTCGCTGAGATTGCCGGCACCGCTGTCGAAGGCGCCGGGAAAGCCCGTGAGGAAGAAGACCGCCGGGATGATGACGACGACGGCACCGAGCATCGCCACGACCTGCACGAAATCGGTGAGGACGGACGCGCGGAAGCCGGACCACAGGGTGTAGAGCAGCACCCCGACGGCGATGAACACCACGCCCTGAACGAAATCGAACGGGGAGAGCAGCGAGATGAGCACGCCCCCCGCGATGAAGTTGGACATCAGGCTGATCAGGCTGCCGACGAGATTCGAGCCGGCGAGCATGAGCTGGCTCGACCGGCCGTGCCGGGCGAACATGACTTCCGCCAGAGTGTGGGCTTTCGGTGCGACCGCGCGGATCCGCTTGCCGAAGGGGTAGATGAACAGGATCATCAGTGCACCCCACAGCCCGTAGTGGATGGGGCCGGAGACGCCGTAGGTGTATCCGGAGGTCGCGGAGGCGTACAGCGAGGACGCCCAGATCCAGGTGGCGGTCATGCTGGCCGCCGACACCCCGAAACCGACCTTGTTGCCGGCGGTCATGTAACCGTCGGCGTTCTCGTCCTTCTTCCCGATCCGGGCGGAGATGAGAAGCGTTCCGCCATAGAAGAATACGAGCAGGGTAACGATCGTCGCGGCGCTGAAATGAACGAGCTCGGTGCCGTCCACTGCGACCTCCTTCGTCTTCGCGTCGTGTCCACGGCGATCGGAGCGCAGCGCGGATCCACGGGGCGCGTTGCACGCGTCCGTTCGCGGTTCCGCTTCGGCGTCTGTCCGATTCACCCCCGGACGGTGGGCATGCGTCGAACACCCGATCGGGCGTGGCATACCGCTCCAGCAGGGCACACCCGGATCCGGGCGTGTGCCGACGAAGAGGCGGCGGCGTTCTCGGTGGCGCCCGTGAACTGCGCGGGCGCGCGCCGCCGGCGCGAGGGGTTACCTCGGTCGGGCGATGTGCACGCGGAGAGGCGATCCGGGCCGGCCCGATGGTCGCCTTCTCGGTGCACTGCTTCGCCGGCCGAGGCA
>NZ_AJVB01000490.1:0-2867 GCF_000278445.1 Rhodococcus sp. R1101 | reverse complement strand
GTGGCCCTGGCCTGGGTGCGCGATCGGCCGCATGTGGCGTCGACGCTCGTGGGCGCACGGGATCTCGCGCAACTGACCGGAGTGCTGGTCGCGGAGGAGTTGGCCTTGCCGCCGGCGATCGCCGCGGCGCTCGACGACGTGAGCGCGTGATCCCGGCAACACCGACCACACCTCGCTTCTTTCCCGAAGGTGGGCACGACGAACACGCCGTGGTGGTCGTGCTGCCCCACCGCCCGAGCCGCGACCTGTCCGCCTCGGCGCAGAGCTGAGCAGCAGGTCACATCCGGCCCGGCAGGCGGCGTCCTGATTTCTTTCCCACGACCGGCATCAGGAACACTGAGGGTCGGCGCGCCGGTCGCCGGGAGGCGTCCGGCAGGTGCGGATCGAATCCGAGGACGAGGAGCAGCAACGATGGGCAGAGCGGGCATCCGGGCGGTCACGATGGTGGGTGCGATCGCGCTGGTCGCGCTGGCGGGTTGCTCGTCGGAGAGCACCCCGGACGTACTGCAGACCATCGAACCCGCCACGCCGGCAGCCGCGCCCGAGGTCGGCCCATCCCCCGCCGGCGATGTCCGCCCCCTCGACCTGCAGGTCGACGCCCTGATCGTCGAACCGTCCACCGGTACCTTCGCCGCGCTCGTCGACGACGGAGCACGGGTGGCGCTGTTCGACGACGCCGAGTCCGAACCGCGTCTGGTCGACCTGCCGTCGTCCGCGGCGACCGTCGTGGCCGGACCCGACGGCAGTGTGCTCGCTCCCGCATCCGGTGCCGTGCTGCGTATCGACGCTGCCGCGGGCACGCTCACCGAGGTTCCGGTCGACGGCACCGCATCGTCGGCGGCCGTGCTGTCCGACGGTCGCTGGGCCGTCGGGACCGACGACGGCCGCGTGCTGGTCGTCGACCCCGACTCCGGTGAGGTAAGCACCACGGTCGGTGGCCTCGCCTCCGTCGACGCCCTCGCCGTCACCGGGGACGCCGTCGCGGCGCTCGACCGACGGCAGACCTCGCTCACCGAACTCGACCTCGCCGACGCCCATCTCGGTCCTGCGCTGCGCGCCGGTGAAGGAGCGACGCAGCTGACCACCGACCCGTTCGGGCGCGTGATGGTCACCGACACCACCGGGGACGAGCTGCTCGTCTACACCCTCGACGCGATCGTCCTGCGGCAGCGCTATCCCGTCGGTCCCGCCCCCTACGCTGTGACCTACGACGAAACACGGGATCTGGTCTGGGTGACTCTGACCGGCAGCAACGAGGTCGTGGGCTACGATCTTTCGACCGGGATCCCGCGAGAACGCCACCGCTTCGCAACGGTGCGGCAACCGAACTCGATCGCCGTCGATCCGGTCGACGCGGCTCTGGTGATCGCATCGGCGACCGGTGACGGTCTGCAACGGATCCCGATCGAAGGACAGTGATGGCGAACGAGCGACTCGGCCGGTTCACCCGGTTACCTGTCGGCTGGGACACCAGCAACGACGAATACGAGTACGTGCCGCTGAAACTTCCCCGGGACGTCTCCCGGGTGAGTGCGTCGATGCGGCTGGCGATCTCCGCGGAATTCCACGGCTGGGAACTCACCCGGGTGCGCCTGTACCCGGACGGAAGCCGCCGCGTGCTGCTCCGGCGCCGCAAGACGCCCCATCACGTCCCCGAACCCACCGTCCGCTGATCATCACCCCGGGCCTCGCCCGGGCCTGCAGGGAGTTGTCCGTGTACCGCTTGCTTCTTCGGCTCATGTTCCTGTTGTCGCCGGAACGAGCCCACCATCTCGCCTTCCTGGCGATGCGCTGGGCGACCAGGTTCGAGCCGGCGCGGACCGTGGTGTCGAAGATCCTCGTCGTCGACGACCCGGTGCTGCGCAACTCGGTGTTCGGCGTCGAGTTCCCCAACCCGGTGGGCCTGGCCGCGGGCTTCGACAAGGACGCCACCGGTGTGGACGTCTGGGGTCCGCTCGGCTTCGGGTTCGCCGAGGTCGGCACCGTGACCGCGCAGGCGCAGCCGGGTAATCCGCAGCCGCGCCTGTTCCGCCTGCCCGAGGATCGGGCGATCGTGAACCGGATGGGGTTCAACAACCACGGGGCCGGTGAGGCCGCCAACCGGCTGCGGCAGCGCCGCCGCACCGTGCCGATCGGCGCGAACATCGGCAAGACCAAAGTGGTGCCCGCCGAGCAGGCGGCGCAGGACTACACCGACAGCGCACGGCTCCTCGGTCCTCTCGCGGACTTCGTGGTCGTCAACGTCTCGTCGCCGAACACCCCGGGTCTGCGCGATCTGCAGGCCGTCGAGTCGCTGCGCCCGATTCTCGCCGCGGTCCTCGACACCGTGACGGTGCCGGTGCTCGTCAAGATCGCCCCGGATCTGTCGGACGAGGATGTCGATGCGGTGGCCGACCTGGCGCTCGAACTCGGCCTGGCCGGCATCGTCGCCACCAACACCACCATCCGCCGTGACGGATTGAACACCCCACAGAGCCGAATCGAGGAGATCGGCGCGGGTGGTCTGTCGGGTGCGCCGGTGGCCGAGCGATCGCTCGAGGTGCTGCGCCGGCTGCGCTCACGGGTCGGCGACCGGTTCACGCTGATCTCGCTCGGCGGCATCGAGACACCCGAGCAGGCCTTCGAGCGCATCCTGGCAGGTGCGTCCCTGGTCCAGGGCTACACCGGGTTCATCTACGGCGGCCCGTTCTGGGTGCGCCGCCTCAACAAGGGCATCGCCCGCAAACTGCGCGCGCACGGTTACCGGTCCATCGCCGACGCGGTGGGCGCCGCCGCACGAGTCTGATCGTCACACGGATCGGGGGCTCGGGACGCCAGTGGTCCCGAGCCCCCGATCCGTTGTGTCAGCGCACCTCGTAGGTGCCGGT
>NZ_AJVB01000489.1:0-2871 GCF_000278445.1 Rhodococcus sp. R1101 | reverse complement strand
CGGAGAAGGTGATCGAGGGTTCGGGCCGTGTGCTCGAGCGGGTCGGTGAGCGAGAGTGGCGGCTGGTGCCGACCGGCTTCTGGCAGGCCCACCGCGGCGCTGCGACCACCTACTCGACGGTGGTGGGTGAATGGGCGCAGGCCTCCGCGGGTGCGACGGCGTGGGATCTCTACGGCGGGGTGGGGGTGTTCGCCGCGGTGCTCGCCGAGCAGGTGGGTCCGTCCGGGCACGTGGTGTCGGTCGAGTCGTCGAAGACCGCCGTCGACGACGGGATGGAGGCGCTCGCCGATCTCGGTCAGGTGTCCTTCCGTCACGGTCGGGTGGAGCGGATGATCCCGGAGCTACCGGCACCCGAGGTGGTCGTGCTCGATCCACCGCGGGCGGGAGCCGGCAGGGACGTGGTGGCGGCCGTGGCCGAGGCGGGTCCGCGCCGGATCGTCCACGTGGGGTGCGATCCCGCCTCGTTCGGCCGTGATGTGGGGCTGTATCGCGATCACGGGTTCGAGTTGGCGGATGTCCGGGCCTTTGCGGCGTTCCCGTCGACTCATCATGTGGAGTGCATCGGTCTGTTCACCCGTTGATCGTGTGTCCCGTCGCCCTCCCGGAGATGGGGTGTGACGGGAAGCACGTCGGAGTGGCGGTGTGATGTCGGCAAGAGATTGCTTGTAGTATGCAACTAATCTGTACAGTTGCATGACGTAATCAACTGATCCACCCGACGGAGGTTCGCTGTGTCGGACAAGGCCCAAACCCACGAACTCGCCGACGCCATCTTCCTCTTCGGTCGCACGCTGCGCGGTGCACTCGTCCACCACGACACCGACGTGCTTCCCTCCGCACTCGTCGCGGTGCTGTTCGTGCTCGCACGGATGGGGGAGTGCCGTCCCAGCGAGCTCGCCGTCGAAATGTGCGTCAGCCAGTCGTCGTTGAGCAGACAGATCGCCGAACTCGTCGAGCGTGGCCTCGTGGATCGACATCCCGATCCCGACGACCGCCGCGCTCACCGGGTGAGTTGTTCGGTCGCGGGAATCGAGATCCTCGAACTCGTGAAGAAACGCCGGACCGAACGTCTCTCCGCAGAACTCGCGGACTGGCACGAGGACGAGATCGCGGGCGCCATCACGACGCTCGAGCGCCTCACCTCGTCCCTGGCGCCGCTCGTTATCGATACACGAAGGACCAATCCATGACCACAGTCTCCGGATCGGGAGCGCACCCGGCTGCTCCCGTAGCCGAGGAGCAGATGACGCACCGCGAGATCCTCGTCGTGCTGTCGGGCCTCCTTGCCGCTCTCTTCACCGCGCTGCTGAGCAGCACCATCGTCTCGACCGCCCTGCCGACGATCATCGCCGACCTGAACGGCACCCAGACCCAGTACGCCTGGGTCATCACCACGGCGCTGCTCGCCAACGCTGCGTCGACCCCCATCTGGGGCAAGTTCGCCGACCTGTTCAACAAGAAACTGCTCGTCCAGCTCGGGATCCTGGTCTTCGTCGTCGGATCGGTGCTGGCCGGCCTCGCACACAACGTGCCGGTCCTGCTCGCCGCCCGCGTGATCCAGGGCATCGGCATGGGCGGTCTGACGGCTCTGGTCGTCGCGATCATCGGCAGCATCATCCCGCCCCGTGAACGCGGTCGGTACTCCGGCTACATGGGCGCCGTCATGGCCGTCGCCATGTCGGGCGGTCCCGTGCTCGGTGGCGTCATCGTCGACCTCCTCGGCTGGCGCTGGTGCTTCTACGTCTGTGTGCCGATCGCCATGGTCGCGCTGGTCCTGCTGCAGCGCACGCTGCACGTCACGACCGTCCGCAAGGAGAACGTGAGCATCGACTGGTTCGGCGCCACGCTCATCACCGCCGCCGTGAGCGTCCTGCTCATCTGGGTCTCCTTCGCCGGAAAGGCCGGCTACTACGAGTGGTTCTCGGTCGAGTCCGCCCTGTACGTCGGAGCCGGCCTCGTCCTGCTCGCCGCGACGCTCATCGTCGAGTCGAAGGTCGCCGATCCGATCATCCCGCTCAAGATCGTCACCGAACGCACCACCGCCCTCGCGATCATCGCGTCCGTGGCAGTCGGTATCGGCCTGTTCGGTGCCACCACCTTCCTCGGCCAGTACTTCCAGACCTCGCGTGCCTACAGCCCGACGGTCGCCGGTCTGCTCACCATCCCGATGGTCGCCGGCACGCTCGTCTCGTCGATGCTCTCGGGTCAGCTCATCACGCGCTTCGGCAAGTGGAAGGGCTTCCTCATCGGCGGTGCGCTCCTGCAGATGGTCGGTTTCGGCCTGCTCGGCACGGTCGATCACCTCACGTCGCTGACGTTGATCAGCGTCTACATCGCGATCGTGGGTCTGGGCACGGGCATGCTGATGCAGAACCTCGTCCTCGCCGTGCAGAACACCGTCAGCGTTCGCAACATCGGCGCCGCGAGCAGCTCCGTGGCCTTCTTCCGCACCTTCGGTGGCGCGATCGGCGTGTCGGTGCTCGGTTCGATCCTCGCCTCCCGTGTCGCGACGCTCTCCGCCGACGGTCTCGCGAAGCTCGGCGTGGACACCTCCGGTGGCGGTTCCGGCGGAAGTCTCGACTTCTCCCGGCTGCCTGCGCCGGTGGCGGAGGTCATCCGCGCTGCCTACGGTGATGCGACGGCGACTCTCTTCCTCGTGGCGGCGGCGTTCGCAGTCGTCACCCTGGTGGCAGTGGTGCTGATCCCGAACCGGGCATTGCGCACCACCATCGATCTCGTGGAGGAGAAGTCGCCGGCCGATCGCGCCGACATCTCCCCGCAAGGGTGACCTCGATCACGACCGGGCGATCCGCCCACCGGTGACCAGCAGATCACGCGGAACCGAGGCGGTGGCGGGAGACGCTCCGTTCC
>NZ_AJVB01000488.1:0-2873 GCF_000278445.1 Rhodococcus sp. R1101 | reverse complement strand
GACACCGGCGACGTTCTGCTCGTCGGCTCCCGGATCGTCGCGATCGGGCCCGACCTGCGCTCCGATCCCGAGCACGGCGCCGCAGCCGCAGCGGCCTTCGTCGTCGACACCCGCGGGGCGATCGTCGGCCCCGGCTTCGTCGACACGCACCGCCATGCCTGGGAGGCGCAGCTGCGCCGCAGCATCCCCGACGTCACCGACCTCGGTGAATACGTCCTGTCGACCCTGGCCGGCGTCGCGCCGAACTATGCGCCGGAGGACATGTACATCGGGACGCGCCTCGCCGCGCTGACGGCGCTCGACTCGGGTATCACCACCATGCTCGACTTCTCCCACAATTCACGCAGCTCCGCGCACTCCGATGCTGCGCTCAACGCGCTCGTCGACACCGGAATCCGAGGAGTGCATGCCTCGATGGGTCCGCACTTCGGTGAGTGGGACCGCCAGTGGCCCGCTGACATGAACCGGTTGGTGAGCGATTTCCACGGCGCCGCAAACGGTCTCGTCACCGTGCGACTGGCCGCCCTGTCCACCGACGAGATCGCAGGACCCGCCATCTCCTACGGACCCGAACTCGCCGCTCTCGCTCGCGAGCTCGACGTGTGGACGAGCATCGATGCCGTTTTCGGAGTGCCCTCGTCCGAGGCGATCCTGCGCTGGGCGCAGCAGGGAATCCTCGTTCCGACCCTCACCTTGATCCACTCGACCGGCCTGACCCCCGAGGCATGGTCGGCGATGGGAGATGCCGGTGTCACGGTCTCGCTCGCCCCGACCTCCGACGCCCAGATCGGCCTCGACACGGCGGTGCCCGCTGTGGACGAGGCCCTCGCCGTCGGGATCCGGCCGGGTCTGAGCATCGATGTGGAGGTCGCGCTCGCCAGCGACATGTTCACCCAGATGCGAGCCCTGCACGCGATCCAGCGCATGCGTGCCACGAACGCCACCTACGGAACGGAGGAGACCCGCAACCGGATCACCACTCGCGACGTCCTCGACTTCGCCACCCTGCAGGGCGCGCACGCCAACGCGCTCGATCACGTCACCGGCTCCCTGACACCAGGGAAGGACGCCGACCTGCTCATCGTCCGTGCCGACGACGTCAACAACATGCCTCTCAACGACGCCGTCGGCACCCTTGTGCTCGGCTCCGACGCACGCAACATCGACACCGTCCTCGTCGCCGGAAACCCACGCAAATGGGCGGGTTCGCTGGTCGGTGAGGACATCGACGCCCTCCGCGAGGACGTGATCCGTTCTCGCGACCACATCACCCGACGGATGGCGGCAGCACTGTGAAGACCGTGAAGGAAACGAAGGGCATGAAACAAGCTCAGCACTCGTTCGTCGGATTATGGGTGACCGCCGACGGGAACATTCGCCAACGTCTCTTCCCGGATGGCCGATACGTCGAGGCCCGCGGCAACCGGGAGGCCGCCTACACCGGTGACTACCGGATCGACGGCACGAGGATCTACTACCGCGACGACACCGGGTTCTCCGCCGACGGCGAGTTCCGTAACGACGTCCTGTACCACGCGGGCATGGTCATGCACCGAGACCCGACCGGGTGAAGCCCTCGTCGAACTGACACCGGCAACCCGCAGGAGGTTTGCACCCGAATGTGCCGGGTGCAGGCCTCCTCGCCCCGGCAATGGAACACCGCTCGTCTGATCATACGGAAGCGTATCGACTGGAGTTGCGCGAAAGGCCTTGTATGGAAGGTGTTCTCGCGGGGCCTCCAAGTTCCGGGCAGCAGCTGGGCCGGTCGAATCCCCGTAATGGTGTAGCGCTGCGCCACCCGGCCGGCCTGGAAGTCGTTCCGCGCGGAGGCAATGGAGAGGCCGGCCGCAGCTCAGGCCGCGGAAACTCCCCACCAGAAACCGCCGTTGAACCGCTCAGCGGACAGCGGTCCCGAAGCCTGATGGTCCAGGATTCGACTCACATCGAGGGTCTGCTTGTGGGCCGGGATCGGGCCGATGTGCTTTTCGCCGAGAGTTTCGCACGGTTCGGCCACGACGTCGCGTCGGAACACGGCGTCATCGTCCTGATGCGCACATTCGCAATGGAACTGGCTCCGCACTCGATCCGCGTCGTGGCGTCTCCTGCCATCGGACCGAATTCTGCAGTCGCGGTTTCGCGCGGAACCAGGGGATCCGCAAGGAACGGTCACCACTCGAACATGGGTCTGCCAGGCATGCTCGTCGCATCGTCCCCCGCGCTTCCCCGCCGGGCCGGCCGACAGGTTCGATGATCAAGGTAATGTAGTTTCGCCACAGCACTATCCGCATCGGATCACCGAATACCCGGGCAGGGTATCGAATTCTCGCAGGACAACGACATGCGCAACGCTTTTCCGCAACGACGACCTCGTGCGGTGTACTCGGTCGGCATCGAACCGGATGTCCGGTTCTCTCTTGCCAACGAACGCACCGCACTGGCATGGGTTCGCACCGCTCTGGCCCTGATCGCCGGAGGAGTCACCTTGACGACAGTGGCCGGGCTGACAGCATTCCCGCTGGTCATCTACGGTCTGTCGCTCGTCGCGTGCGTTGCAGGGGGGCTACTCGCACTGCTGGCATTGGTATCGTGGCGCCGCAACGAACGCGCGCTGGGGATGAATCTCCCCCTGCCTGCCCCGCTGGCGCTTCCCTGGCTGGTCACGGCAATCGCCGTCGTATCCGTGGGATTGACCGTGTTCGCCGTGACGGCACTCGCGCTCTCGTTGTGACGGGCGATCCCGGACTCCAGCCTCAACGCACCGCGTTGGCATGGCAACGCACCGGACTGGCGGTGGGAGTGACGTACACGATTCTCGTTCTTGCCATCATTCGACATCTCGCTGTTCCGCTTGCAATGGTCGTTCTACTTAGAGC
>NZ_AJVB01000487.1:0-2891 GCF_000278445.1 Rhodococcus sp. R1101 | reverse complement strand
GTCGTCCTGCTCGGTGCCACCGGTACCGGCAAATCCGCCACCACCGCGTGGCTCATCGAGCGCGTCCAGCGACCCACCCTCGTGATGGCGCCCAACAAGACCCTCGCCGCGCAGCTCGCCAACGAGCTGCGAGACATGTTGCCCAACAACTCGGTCGAGTACTTCGTCTCGTACTACGACTACTACCAGCCCGAGGCGTACATCGCGCAGACCGACACCTACATCGAGAAGGACTCGTCGATCAACGACGACGTGGAGCGACTGCGGCACTCGGCCACCTCGTCGCTGCTGTCGCGTCGCGACGTCGTGGTGGTCGCGTCCGTCTCGTGCATCTACGGTCTCGGTACCCCGCAGTCCTATCTCGACCGGTCCATCCAGCTCGAAGTGGGTGTGGAGGTGCCGCGCGACGCGCTGCTGCGCCTGCTCGTCGATGTCCAGTACGCCCGCAACGACATGGCGTTCACCCGCGGATCGTTCCGCGTCAAGGGCGACACCGTCGACATCATCCCCGCCTACGAGGAACTCGCCGTGCGGATCGAGTTCTTCGGCGACGAGATCGACGCGCTGTACTACCTGCACCCGCTCACCGGCGATGTCGTGCGCAAGGTCGACTCCCTGCGCATCTTCCCCGCCACCCACTACGTCGCCGGTCCCGAACGCATGGAACGCGCCGTCGCGAGCATCGAGGCCGAACTCGAGGAGCGCCTCGCCGATCTGGAGAACCGCGGCAAGCTGCTCGAGGCGCAGCGTCTGCGCATGCGCACCCAGTACGACATCGAGATGATCCGGCAGGTCGGCTTCTGCTCCGGCATCGAGAACTATTCCCGTCACATCGACGGTCGCCCCGCCGGGTCCGCTCCCGCGACCCTCATCGACTACTTCCCGGAGGACTTCCTCCTGGTCATCGACGAGTCGCACGTCACGGTGCCGCAGATCGGCGCGATGTACGAGGGCGACATGTCGCGCAAGCGCAACCTCGTCGACTTCGGCTTCCGCCTGCCCTCGGCGGTCGACAACCGGCCCCTGACCTGGGAGGAGTTCGCCGCCCGCATCGGGCAGACGGTCTACCTGTCGGCCACCCCCGGCCCCTACGAGCTCGGGCAGACCGGCGGCGAGTTCGTCGAGCAGGTCATCCGTCCCACCGGTCTCGTCGACCCGGAGGTGGTCGTCAAGCCCACCAAGGGCCAGATCGACGATCTCGTGCACGAGATCCGCGAGCGCGCCGACCGCGACGAGCGCGTCCTCGTCACCACACTCACCAAGAAGATGGCCGAGGACCTCACCGATTACCTGCTCGAACTCGGCATCCGGGTGCGCTATCTGCACTCCGACATCGACACTCTGCGGCGTGTCGAACTACTGCGGCAGCTGCGCCTCGGCGAATACGACGTCCTCGTCGGCATCAACCTGCTCCGTGAGGGCCTCGATCTTCCCGAGGTGTCCCTGGTGGCGATCCTCGACGCCGACAAGGAAGGCTTCCTGCGGTCGACGACCTCGCTGATCCAGACCATCGGCCGCGCTGCGCGCAACGTCTCGGGCGAGGTCCACATGTACGCCGACAAGATCACCGACTCCATGGCCCGGGCCATCGAGGAAACCGAGCGGCGCCGCGAGAAGCAGGTCGCCTACAACACCGAACACGGTCTGGATCCGAAGCCGCTGCGCAAGAAGATCGCCGACATCCTCGATCAGGTCTACCAGGAGGCCGAGGACACCGAGATCGTCGAGGTGGGCGGTTCCGGACGCAACGCCTCGCGCGGCCGGCGCGCACAGGGCGAGTCCGGGCGCGCAGTCAGCTCCGGTGTCGTGGAAGGTCGCGACACCTCGACGATGCCGCGGGCCGAACTCGCCGATCTCGTGCAGCAGCTCACCGATCAGATGATGCAGGCCGCACGCGACCTGCAGTTCGAGCTGGCGGCGCGACTGCGCGACGAGATCTCCGACCTGAAGAAGGAACTGCGCGGCATGGACGCCGCGGGGCTGAAGTAGCCGCCCTGCCCGGTCGGCGCCGGAGACTCGGTAGGGTCCTTTCCCATGGATCCCTCCTCGGCCGGGCGTACGGCCCGCGCGCTCGAACTGCTGCATTCGGTCGTCTACTTCGCGCCGGACACCGCGAGTGAACTCGCCGCGCTGGGCGTCGACGGGCCGGCCGCACACTATTTCGGTGGGCGCTCGGCAGCCATGGGTGCCGTGGGCCCCGGCCTCGTGACGGCGACGTTCTACAGTTTCTCGCCCCGTCTGGTGGCCTCGGCCGTCCCGGCGGTATGGCAGAGCGCCGAGCCTGCCGCGATCCTTGCGGCGCGGTTGCGCGGGCTGGACGCTCTCTACCGGCGGGTCCTCGGGCAGGACGTGCTCGATTCCGCGGAGATGAACGAGGCCACGGATCTCGCCGTCACCGCGGCGCGGGCGATCCCGGGCCCCGACGGGCGACCGCTCTACGCCGCCCACGCCGACCTGCCCTGGCCCGAGGAAGCGCATCTCCGGTTGTGGCACGCGCTGACATTGCTGCGCGAGTACCGCGGCGACGGGCACATCGCGGCGCTGCAGACGGCGGGGCTGTCGGGGATCGAATCGCTGGTCACCCACACGGCGACCGGCATCGGATTCGCCGTCGATCCCGCCCGGAAGCTTCGGGGATGGTCGCGGGACGAGTGGGCGGACGCCGAGAAGGGATTGCGCGGACGCGGCCTGCTGGACAAGCGCGGAGAACTCACCGGTGAAGGGTTCGAGGTCCGCGAGCTCGTCGAGGACCTGACCGACGACCTGGCGGCCGCGCCCTGGGGCGCGCTCGGCGAGGACGGCGTGGAGCGTCTGCTCGACCTCGCGTTGCCGTGGCGCGACGCCTTCGTCGACGCCGAGGTGTTCCCCGCCGGACTCTTCGGCCAGAGTCT
>NZ_AJVB01000486.1:0-2896 GCF_000278445.1 Rhodococcus sp. R1101 | reverse complement strand
TCGGGGCCGGCACCGTGACGGTCGAGGATCTGCTCGCCGACCCGGCGCTCGCCGCCGCCGTCGAGGACGCCGATCCCGACGACATCGACCCGGACGGCGACCTCCCGGCCGGCGAGCTCGCCGACGTCGTGCTCCGGCTGGTGCCGTTCGCCTCCGCTGCGGCCGTGCCTCGCGAACTCGGGGCGTTGCTGCTGCCCGACACCCACGGCGATGCCGTTCCCGCCGACGAACTCCTGCTCCCCGGCGCGCCGCTCGCCGAGGTGCTGGTCGAGGACGCACCCTTCGGCACCGTCGACCCGTCCGTCGTCGACCGGTACGGGGCCGACGCACTGCGCGCGATCGGTGTGGGCTGGGGCTTCACGGTCCTCCGCGCCGACCTGCCCACCGGTCCCGATCACGACCTGCCCGACGAACACCTCTGGTGGGAGCGACTCGACGACGATCCCGAGACGCTCGTCGCGGTGCGCGATCTCGATCTCGTCGACGATCGTCGCTGGTCACGGGCGCTGACCCTGCTGGCGACCGAACCCACTACGGCCGAGGCGCTCGCCGACCCTGCCGGATACACCGCGTGGTACCTGCGCACCCGCGCGTCGCTCGACGGCCGGCCCCTGGGGCACTACCGTTTCGCCGACGACGTCCTGTTCGACGGTCTCCTCGATCCCTGCACCCATCCCGACGCGGCCGCCTTCCGCGGTGCCCTCGCCGGGACGGTGATCGAGGACCTCGATCTGGCACAGACATTGCTCGACCGGCTCGCCGACGAGAGCCGATCGCCGGGACCGGCGGCGATCGTCGCCGCTCACGACGCGCTCGCCGCGGCCTTCTCGTCGGGCGGTCTCGATCCCGAGTCGGTCACCCTGCCCGACGGGGTGCGCAGCCTGGCGGGCACCGTCGCCGATGCCGCGGACGCTCTCGTCCCCGACCGTCCGTGGTTCGCGGCCGTCATCCCGCACGGCCGGCTCGTCACCGGCGGACGGGGAACCGCGCCCGCGCTCGCGGACGTGCTCGACATCGCCGTGGCGTCGGCGGTCGTCGACGCCGAACCCGTCGAGCAGGGACACAGCTCGACCTGGGAACGCGAGCCTGCCGCCGTCCTGGCCGGGATCGTCGCCGGTGTACCGCTTCCGCGCGGGGTGCTCGCCCTGCACGACCGGCTGGTCGTGCGCTGCTCCGGGGCCCTGGCCGGGGAGATCGAGGTCGACTGGTGGGTCGATGCCGCCGGCACCGTCCACAGCACGCCGAAGGGCCTGGCCGCCGCGCTCACCGCGCTCGCGGCGGGCAGCGCGACCGTGGTGGCAGCTGCGCCGCACCCGGGAACCGGACCGTGACGATCGACGTCGCGGTGCTCGACTGGATGGTCTCGATCCGCGAGCCCGGACTCACCACCGCAGTGACCGTCCTCACCCATACGGGCGGGGGAATCGCGACGAGTCTGATCGCGACGGTGACGACGTTGTTGCTGGTCCGCGCCGATCGTCTGCGCGATGCCGTCTTCGTGGCCGGTGCCGTACTGACGGGCTGGCCGGTGATGTCGCTGCTCAAGCATCTGTTCGGCCGCGTCCGGCCCCCCGAACCCGAACGGCTGGTCGTCCTGCACACCGAGTCGTTCCCTTCGGGACATGCGACGACCAGTGCCGTGCTGGCCACGGTGCTCGTGGCGGTGGTGGTGCGCACGTGGCCGCGGGGGATCGTCGCCGGACGGTCGCGACGGCGGCGCTCGCAACGTACACCCTGGCCATCGGGTTCTCCCGCGTCTACCTGGCCGCGCACTGGCTCACCGATGTCGTCGTGGGCTGGATCTTCGGGATCACCTGGGCCGTGCTGTGGGTGTGGTTGATCACTCGCGTGCGGATCCGCCGCTGACCCGCCGCGGGCGTCTCGCGGACGGCGGTGTACGGGAATCAGTCCAGACCCACCTGGGCGCCGCGGTCGCCGCGACGGGCGGCGCGACGCTGCAGCAGGAAGAGCGCAGTTCCCAGCAGCCCCACCAGGATTCCCGCCACACAGATCGGTAGCGCATCGTCGCGGAGATCGCCGCCGACCCACAGCACGACGACGGTCGCCACCACCCACAGAGCGGTTCCCACGGCGAGCGCGGGGCGGGGGTCGGCGAGGCGTCGGATACGGGCGGCGACGAGCTGGGCGGGTTCCACGGATTGCAGATTAGTTCCTTCGCGCTGCAATAATCGGTTCCCGTTGCGACGCCCCGTACTCGACGAGCGGATTTTGTGGACATGGCCGTAGGCACCGACTCCAAGCGAACGTCCTTTCTGGACGCCTATTTCAAGATCACCGAGCGCGGTTCGACCGTGTCCCGGGAGGTGCGTGGCGGCATCGTCACGTTCTTCGCGATGTCGTACATCGTGGTCCTCAACCCGTTGATCCTCGGTAGTTTCTCCGCCGACGACGCGAGCGCGAAGGTCGACGTACTGGGCAACATCCTGCCCATCAACCAGGTCGCGGCCGTCACCGCGCTGGTCGCCGGCTTCATGAGCATCGTCTTCGGTGTGGTCGCCAACTATCCGTTCGCCATCGCCGCCGGCCTGGGCATCAACAGCCTGCTCGCGGTGACCATCGCCCCGCAGGTGACCTGGCCCGAAGCGATGGGTCTGGTGGTCATCGACGGCATCATCATCGTCGTGCTGGCCCTGACCGGCTTCCGCACCGCGGTGTTCAACGCCATCCCGGCGGAACTGAAGGCCGCCATCGCCGCCGGTATCGGCGCCTTCATCGCCATGATCGGTCTCGTCGACGCCGGCTTCGTGCGCCGCATCCCCGACGCCGCCGGCACCACCGTGCCGGTCGGCCTGGGTATCGACGGATCGATCGCCTCGTGGCCGACCTTCGTCTTCGTCGTCGGTGTCCTGCTGATGGGTGTGCTCGTCGCACGCAA
>NZ_AJVB01000485.1:0-2913 GCF_000278445.1 Rhodococcus sp. R1101 | reverse complement strand
CACTGGCCGCCCGCACGACGCGCACTGCAGACCGGCGTCGGTCAGCAGTGCGCGTGTGCGGGCGGCCAGTGCGGGCGGCAGGGCCTCGCCGGAGGCGAAGACGTGACGGAGCGAGGTGAGTTCGTCGACCGAGGCCTCGGCGACGAACACCGCCAGCATCGACGGCACGAAGTGCACGACCGTCACGGCACGCCGGTCGATCACCGACGCCAGGTACCGCGGATCCCGATGGCCGTCGGGTACGGCGACCACGAGACGGGCACCGATCTGCAAGGGCCAGAAGAATTCCCACACCGACACATCGAACGTGAACGGGGTCTTCTGCAGTACCCTGTCGGTCCCGGTCAGGGGGTATTCGTGCTGCATCCAGCGCAGGCGGTTGACGATCGCGCCGTGCGGCACCGTTACACCCTTGGGCCGGCCCGTCGAACCCGACGTGAAGATCACGTAGGCCGTGTTCGACGCCCGCAACGGGGACGTCCGCTCCGCGTCGGTGACCGGTTCGGCCGACGTCGCGGACAGATCGAGGGAATCGACGAGCAGGCTCGGGACAGACCTCTCCCCCGGGACACGGAATCCGTCGCGTGCGGTGGTCAGCACCACCACCGGCGCCGCGGTGTCGAGGATGTAGCCGTTGCGTTCGTCCGGCTGATCCGGATCGATCGGCACGTAGGCACCACCGGCAACGACGACGGCGTACATACCGACCAGCAGATCCAGCGAGCGACGCATGGCCAGACCCACCCGCGCATCGGGGCCGACGCCGAGCGAGATCAGGTTCCGCGCAAGACGGTTCACACGCTCGGAGAACTCGCCGTAGGTCGACGACTCTCCCTCGAATTCCACCGCGACCGCATCCGGCGACCGCCGGACCTGCTCGGCGAACAGATCCACGAGGGTGGAGGTGCCGTCGAGCACACGGTCGGTGTCGTTCCACCGCTCGAGCAGATGCACGCGTTCGGCGTCGTCGAGCAGATCGACATCGCCCACCGTGATCGAGAGGTCGCCGGTGACGGCATCCAGCAGACGGACGAAGCGGTCGGCGACACGTTCGACGGTGCGGGCATCGAACAGATCGATGGCGTAGGTCAGGCCCACCGAGTACTCGGCCGCACCGCTCGCAGTGGGCGTCTCGGTGACGACGAACTGCAGGTCGAACTTGGCGGTCGTGATGTCGAGGTCGACGGCTCCGACGGTCAGACGGGGCAGTTCGAGCGTGCCGGTCTCCAGGTTCTGGAACGACAGCATCACCTGGAACAGCGGATGACGTGCCGTGGACCGTTCGGGGTTGAGCACCTCCACGAGTCGTTCGAACGGCAGGTCGGCGTGGCCGAACGCTTCGAGGTCGGCGCCGCGCACCCGGCCGAGCACCTGCTCGAACGACTCGCCGCCGTCCACATGGGTGCGCAGCACCAGGGTGTTGACGAACATGCCCACCAGGTCGTCGAGCGCCGCGTCGCCACGGCCGGCCACCGGTGTGCCGATCGCGATGTCGTCGGTACCCGACAGCCGCGCCAGCAGCACCGCGAGCGCCGCGTGCACGACCATGAAGGGAGTCGCGTTGCGTTCGCGGGCGAGCGTGACGATGCGATCGTGGAGCGTCTCGTCGAGGGTGAACTCGTACAGGGCGCCCCGGTTGGTGGCGACCGCGGGGCGAGGGTGGTCGGCCGGCAGGTCGAGCTGCTCGGGCAGACCCGCGAGCGTCCGCCGCCAGAAGCCGACCTGCGACGAGATCACCGACTCCGGATCGTCCTCCGAGCCGAGCACCTCCCGCTGCCAGATGGCGAAGTCGGCGTACTGCACCGGCAGCGGTTCCCAGCCCGGCTCCCCTCCGGCGGCCCGGGCCGCGTAGGCGGAGACGATGTCGCGGGTGAGCGGGCCCATCGAGAAGCCGTCGGCTGCGATGTGGTGCACGACCAGCGCCAGCACGTGTTCGGTCGCCGACACCGCAAAGAGCTGCGCCCGGAAGGGTGCCTGCGTGGAGACGTCGAAACCGGACGAGACGAGATCCGTGATGCTCTGCACCAGCTGCGTCTCGGTGACATCGATCGGTGACAGGTCGGGTTCGACCTCGGACACCGGCAGCACCTGCTGGTAGCCCACACCGTCGACGTCCGGGTAGATCGTCCGCAAGGATTCGTGCCGGCCCAGCACGTCGACCACCGCGGAGCGCAGCGCCTCGACGTCCAGCGCGCCGGTCAACCGGACCGCGACCGGAATGTTGTTGACCGCCGATTCCGGTTCGAACCGGTTGAGGAACCACATCCGCTGCTGCGCGAGCGACAGCGGCACACGCTCCGGACGCTCCTGCGCCACGAGCGGCGTGCGGCCCTGCGCGTCGCTCTGCTCGACGCGGGCGGCGAGCGCGGCCACACCGGGCGCCTCGAACAGCACACGAACGGGCACAACGGTTCCCAGTTCCGAACCGAGACGCGCGACGACCTGCGTGGCGATGAGGGAGTTGCCGCCGAGCGCGAAGAAGTCGTCGTCGAGTCCGACGCGGTCGACGCCGAGGACGCCGGCGAACACACCGGCGACGACCTCTTCGACCGGTGTCGTGGGTGCACGGAAGCCGCGGGTCTCGAAGACCGGATCGGGCAGCGCCTTCCGGTCGACCTTGCCCGAACTTCCGACCGGCATCTCGTCGAGGACCACGAACTGCGACGGCACCATGTAGGCCGGGAGCACCGCGCTCAGTGCGGCCTGCGCGGCGTCGCGGTCGAAGGTCGTGTTCGGGGCCGGGACCACGTAGGCGACGAGTTGATCGCGGCGCACCTGGGCGGCGGCCTGCGAGACCCCGGTGTGGTCGAGCAACGCGGTCTCGATCTCCCCGAGCTCGATGCGCAGACCGCGGAGCTTGACCTGGAAGTCGGTGCGGCCGAGGTACTCGAGGTCGCCGCTGTGGTCGTTGCG
>NZ_AJVB01000484.1:0-2916 GCF_000278445.1 Rhodococcus sp. R1101 | reverse complement strand
GGAAGAGCTCCTCATCGTGCAGTCCATCGAGTCCGGAGCAAACGGGGAGTCCTCGATTTCTATCGATTTCACCTGGCCTCCGGTCGATTTCGCGAAGGGCGGACCGACCGAGGACGCGCTCGAAGCCATCTCCCAGATCTATGCGTTCTGCATGGCCACCGGCCGTAAGCCCATCGCGGTGCTCACCCGCGAGTACGGACTCACGAAGCAGACCGCATCCCGCTGGGTCGCAACTGCCAAACGTCGCGGAATCCTCGTCGAAGAGCATCGGAAGGTGGAAGGCGATGCCACCGGGTAGACCGCCGCTTCGCATCGGGCAGCACGGCAAGATCACGCGTAAGGACTTGGGTGGCGGCGTCTGGCTCGCACGATGCCGGTTCCGCGACGACGACGGCGTCGTACGCATCGTAGAGCGGCGCACTCCACCGGGTCGACGTGACCAGTACGGAAAGCTCGCCGAAGACGCGTTGGTCGAACACCTCGAGTTCCGCCGGACTCCGAGCGAGGACGAGGTGACGCCCGCAACGACGGTCGTAGTTCTCGTACGGACCTACCTCACCCGGCTCGAGGAGGAGGGCCGCGCAGCCGCCACTATCGACACCTACAAGTTCGCGGCCCGGAAACTCGAACTCAAGCTCGGCGGCATCCGGATCGGTGAAGCTACGGCACGACGAGTCGACACCGCGATACGCGCGATGAGCAAAGCTCACGGCCCCACGATGGCGCGTCAAGCCAAGACGATCCTCCGTGGCGCATTGAGCCTCGCGGTCCTCGCCGGCGCGCTCGACACCAACCCCGTTCGAGATGTCGCGCCGATCAAGTCCAAGAACCCGCCCGCAGGAGCGCGTGCCCTCACCGCCGAGGAACTGCGGCGTCTTCTCGTCGCGCTCCACGAGTCCGAGTACTGCAAGGCGAACGATCTGGTCGATCCGATCACACTGCTCATCGCCACCGGCCTCCGGCGCTCCGAGCTGTTGGCCCTGCGATGGGAGGACGTCGACGAGGACGCCGGGACGGTGACCGTGACGGGCAAGGTCGTCCGCGCCAAGGGGGTGGGGCTTCTACGTGTAGACGCAGCGAAGAGCGCAGCCGGACTCCGCACTGTTCCCCTGCCCCTGTTCGCGCTGGAAATGCTCAAGCGGCGCGCCGATCAACCCCAGCAGGGCACCCTCGGGGTGATCTTCCCGTCGACTGCCGGCACCCTGCGCGATCCGAACAACTTCGGCAAGCAGTGGCGCAAGGTCCGCGCCGAACTCGGTGTCGAGGACACGACGACGCACAGCTTCCGGAAGTCGGTAGCCACCCTGATCGATAAGGAGGGACTGTCACCCCGGGTCGGCGCCGACCAACTCGGGCATCGGCACGTCTCCATGACGATGGATCGGTACATGTCTCGCGGCAAGACCCACACGGAAGTAGCCCAGATGTTGGACCGAATCGTGGCCGTAAACGATGAATAAGCGGTGGATCGGTCCGCGCCTGCGGACCGAAACACCCTCTGACGTGGGGCGGGCGGGGCTCGAACCCGCGACCAGCGGATTATGAGTCCGCGGCTCTAACCGACTGAGCTACCGCCCCGTCGCGACGACACTTCGTCGCACAGTGCCGCACTCGTCGCACGGCGCGATCGAATGCTACCCGGACACAGCGGGCAACACTCTGGCGGGTGCGGAGTTAGGAAGATCACATCGATGGATGTCCTGCCGCATCCGTACACCCCCCCGGATGCACAGAATCCTCCCACCCGTGACGGGTGGGAGGATTCTCGGGCGCTCCCCCGGCTGGACTCGAACCAGCAACCGTTCGATTAACAGTCGAATGCTCTGCCAATTGAGCTACAGGGGATTGTCCTGCGGTGCTCCGCGGTTTCCCCCGGTGCGTGAAAAACCATAGCGTCCTACCCGCCGCAGTACCAAATCGCCTGCTTGTGGGCATGCTGCGAGGTCATCGGGCAGGATGGGGACGACGCAGTCACAGGTGGAAGGACAGCACATTGATGGGTTTGTTGGTCGGGGTCGCTGCGGGATACGTGCTCGGCACCCGAGCGGGTCGCGCGAGGTACGAACAGCTCAGCAAGACGGCCAAGGCGGTGGCCGCGAGCCCCGTCACGAAGAAGGCGATCGAGGTGGGCCGGCAGAGACTCGCCGACTCGCTCAGCCCTCAGCCCAAACTCGAACCGATGAAGCCCATCGACGAGACGACCACGATCATGATCCCGCGGGACCAGTTGAAGAAGTAGGCGGTCAGCCGGCCAGGCCGTCACCGATGGCCTGGTCGAGCAAGCTCCGCCGGTACTGCTCGAGCGCCATGAGGTCGCCGAGCAGTGCGTGGAACTCCTCGGATTCGGTGGCCGGGGAGATCCGCTGCAATCTGGATTTCAGTTCGGCCACCTGCTCACCGACCCAGACCTCCTGGAGCCGGGCCAGGACACCGCTGATGTAGCGCGGCAGCCGGTCCTCTTCGGTGGGGACCGGTTCGACGGCGAGTTCCATCACCAGCGAATGCGCGACGGGATCCGTCGCGGCCCGGCCCACGGCGTCGACCCATTCGGCTCCCCCGAGGCCGGCGGCCGTTCCGCCGGCATCGGCGACGGCCTGCCGCACCGCCGCGTAGGCAGGGTCGGTGAATGTCTCCGGCGGCAGTGAGTCGAAGACGGTTCCCGCGATACCCGGATACTGCAGCGCGGCTTTGAGCGCGTCGCGTTGCGGCCACAGTGCCGGATCGTTGGGGCGGGGGCGCCGCAGAGCCGAGGCGGGCTCAGCCGTGGCCGTAGCCGGCCGCGTCCTCGCTTCCGGCGCACGAACTCCCCGGCGCGCTTCCTCCTGCACGCGCCGGCGCACCGTGGGGATGTCGTCCCATCCCGTCCAGTGCGCGAGTTGCACCGCGTAGTTGTCGCGGATCGTGCGGTCCTTGATG
>NZ_AJVB01000483.1:0-2921 GCF_000278445.1 Rhodococcus sp. R1101 | reverse complement strand
GGCAACGGTGGACTCATCCAGCTCGGCGACATCGGCGCGTTCAGTCACATCGCCAGCGAGATCGGCGTGGTACTGCTGTTGTTGCTGCTCGGGCTCGAGTACACCGCGAACGAGCTGATCAGTGGATTGCGACGCTCCCGGATGGCGGGTCTGCTCGATCTCGCCCTGAACGCGGCACCCGGGGCCGCGGTCGCGTTGATCCTGGGTCTCGGCCCTGTCGGCGCACTTGCGCTCGCAGGCGTGACCTACATCTCCTCGTCGGGGATCGTGGCGAAGGTCCTCGCCGATCTGGGGCGCCTCGGCAACCGTGAGACGCCGGTGGTCCTGTCGATTCTCGTCTTCGAAGACCTCACGATGGCCGTGTACCTCCCGATCCTCACCGCGATCCTCGGCGGCGTGAGTCTGCTCGGCGGCCTCGAAGCCGTCGCGATCTCGCTCGGTCTCGTCACCGTGGTGCTGGTACTGGTGGTGCGATACGGACGCTACATCTCGGTCGTGCTCGACAGTCCCGACAGGGAAACGTTGTTACTCAAGCTGCTCGGCGCGGCGCTGCTGGTGGCGGGCATCGCGTCCGCCCTCCAGGTGTCTGCGGCCGTCGGCGCCTTCCTGCTGGGTATCGCCATCTCCGGTTCCACGGCACACAACGCGGTACGTGTCCTCGAACCGCTCCGTGATCTGTTCGCCGCCATCTTCTTCGTCTTCTTCGGACTGAACACAGACCCGACGGAGATACCGCCGGTGCTCGGCTGGGCGATCCTGCTGGCCGTGCTGACCACACTGACGAAGCTCGCCACCGGATGGATCGCGGCGGCGCAACACCACATCGCCGTGATGGGCCGGGCCCGCGCCGGTGCGGCACTCATCGCTCGGGGCGAGTTCTCCATCGTGATCGCCGGACTGGCTGTCGCCTCGGGGCACGTCGACAGTCGTCTCGCGGCGATCGCCTCCGCATACGTGATGATCACCGCGGTCCTCGGTCCGGTCGCCGCACGAGTCGTCGAACCCGTGATGCGGTTCGCCTCCGCACGACTCCCGGGACGCGACGGCCGGCAGCGTCTTCCTGGGGACGAACCGGAGCTTCTCTAGCAGCGGTGGTCCGGAACGGCGAACGAGGGCCACCCGATCGGGTGGCCCTCGTTGCTGTGACGGATGTCAGTCGAGATAGTCGCGCAGCACCTGCGACCGCGAGGGATGGCGCAGCTTCGACATGGTCTTCGACTCGATCTGGCGGATGCGCTCGCGCGTCACGCCGTAGACCTGACCGATCTCGTCGAGGGTGCGCGGCTGGCCGTCGGTGAGACCGAAGCGCAGACGCACGACGCCCGCTTCGCGCTCGGACAGGGTCTCGAGCACCGATTGCAGCTGATCCTGCAGCAGTGTGAAGGACACCGCGTCGACGGCGACGACCGCCTCCGAGTCCTCGATGAAGTCGCCGAGCTGGCTGTCGCCCTCGTCGCCGATCGTCTGGTCGAGGGAGATGGGCTCACGCGCGTACTGCTGGATCTCCAGCACCTTCTCCGGCGTGATGTCCATTTCCTTGGCAAGCTCTTCGGGTGTGGGCTCGCGGCCCAGGTCCTGGAGCAACTCGCGCTGGATACGGCCGAGCTTGTTGATGACCTCGACCATGTGCACAGGGATACGGATGGTGCGGGCCTGGTCGGCCATGGCGCGGGTGATGGCCTGACGGATCCACCACGTCGCGTAGGTGGAGAACTTGTAACCCTTGGTGTAGTCGAACTTCTCGACCGCACGGATCAGACCGAGGTTGCCTTCCTGGATGAGGTCCAGGAACGCCATGCCACGGCCGGTGTAACGCTTCGCCAGCGACACGACGAGGCGGAGGTTCGCCTCGAGCAAGTGGTTCTTGGCGCGGTTGCCGTCGCGGCAGATCCAGTTCAGGTCGCGGCGCTGGGCGACGGGCAGCTTCTCGCCCTTCTCCGCCAGCTGCTGCAGCATGTGGGTCGCGTAGAGGCCGGCCTCGATGCGCTTGGCCAGTTCGACCTCTTCCTCGGCGTTGAGGAGGGCGACCTTGCCGATCTGCTTGAGGTAGGCGCGCACGGAGTCTGCCGACGCGGTGAGCTCGGCATCCTTGCGTGCCTGGCGCAGCGCTTCGGACTCCTCTTCGTCCCAGACGAAGTCGCCCGAGGCCTTGTCCTTCTCGCTGGGCTCGTCGTCGTCGACCACGACATCCTCGGCGCCGGCGAGATCACCCTCCGAGACCTCGAGGTCGGCGAGATCTGCTTCCTCGGCGCCGTCGAAGTCCTCTTCACCCGCAGCCTTGGTGGTCTTCTTGGCGGCTGCCTTCTTCGCGGTGGTCTTCTTGGCGGCTGCCTTCTTCGCGGGAGCCTTCTTGGCGGCTGCCTTCTTCGCGGGAGCCTTCTTTGCAGCGGTCTTCTTCGCCGGCGGTGTCGCACCGGGTGCGGTGCCCTCCGGGGAGTCCGCAGCGCCTGCGACGCTGGAAGCGTCCGCAACGGGTGCCGATTCGTTGGCGGAATCAGCGGTGTGGATGTCGGTGGCTGCCACGTACGCCCTTTCGTGACGAGGTAGTGCGGCGTCGCGCCAGAGGTGTTCCGGCGGAGAGGTCTGTCGGGATGAGGGCCGGTTCCGGCCTGCTGGGGACCATTGTAACGATCCTCCGGGCGGTCGATGCGCCGGACTCAGGGAGTGACACCTGTTTTCGCAGCATGAGCAGCCCCGACGATTCCCGCCGCGTTGCGCAGTTCGGCAGGGACCACCGGCGTGCGGTTGGTCAGGAACGGGATCCACTTCTCGTGCTTGCGGCTGATCCCACCACCGGCGATGAACAGATCGGGCCAGAGCAGATCCTCGAAACGTGTGAGGACGCGGGAGACCTCCTTGGCCCACTGCTTGTACGACAGGTCGCCGCGTTCCTTGACGGAGGAGGCGGCGCGGTGCTCGGC
>NZ_AJVB01000482.1:0-2929 GCF_000278445.1 Rhodococcus sp. R1101 | reverse complement strand
GCGTCGGTGTCGACGCCGAGCTTGCGCGCGTAATCCGGATCCAGGGCGTGCTCGGCGTCGATGAACGCCGCGATACCGCCGGCGGCCTGCGCGTTGGCCACCGCGTGGAGGGCCACCGTCGTCTTACCCGACGATTCCGGGCCGTAGATCTCGATGACGCGGCCGCGGGGCAGACCGCCGATACCGAGAGCCACGTCGAGTGCGATCGACCCGGTGGGAATGACTGCGATGGGCGGACGTACGTCCTCGCCCAGGCGCATCACCGAGCCCTTACCGAAGCTCTTGTCGATCTGCGCGAGGGCGAGCTCGAGCGCCTTCTCGCGGTCGTGAGCCTGTGCTGCCATCTTGGTCCCCTTAATCGAATCTCGTCCTTGTTGTCGACGACTTTAGAACCCGGCACCGACAAGTTCGCCGCTGCGACCGCGGAAACGCCGCATCTGTGGATGGGATCACCGCCTGTGGACAACACCCATCCGGTGCACCCAGCATAGCCGAACACGTGTTCGAAATCCGGTCGCTCGGTGTCCGCGGGCCATGGTCGCATCCCTGTCGGACAGAGAACCGATGTCGCACCGCGCGCCCCTCTCGGAGGCAGGCGGAATTCCTCGTTCCCGCCGGTGAACCGTGACTACCGCCGCACGGGCGGAACGTCGAACTCGTCGCAGAGCGCGCGCCACACCTCGCGCGGTTCCTGCCCGGCCTCGATGGCCTCTGCCGGCGTCCGTCCACCGAGCGCGAGCAGCACATGATCGCGCAGCAACGCATCGCCGTGCATCTGCCCGAATTCGTCCCGGACCACCTCGTAGAACTCCGTCAACCGCACCCCGACCACGGTAGTCGCGTGCGTTGCGCAGCGACAGTTCAGTCCGCTGCGGCCTCGCACACCGCGACCGGGTCCTGCACGTCACGAGCACTGGCCGCGGCCGCACGAGCCGCGGCGGCGAAACTCGGCGACGACAGCACCGTGCCGATCGCGGAGCGGACCACAGCCGCGTCGAGCGGACGAACCACCACCGCGCTCCCCTGCCGTGCGGCGCGGTTCGCCAGCTCCCACTGGTCGCCACCACCGGGCACGATCACCGCCGGAACCCCCGCGCTCAGCGCCTTCGCCAGCATCCCGTGCCCACCCCCGCACACGACGACATCGGCCTGCCGGAGCAGAACATCCTGCCTGCCGCGACCTGCGACGACCCGGCTCGGGAGCGCCTGCTCCGGGGGGTCGAGCATCGTCGCGGCGACCCGCATACCGGTTCCGTCGAGGGCATCGCACACCGTCTCGACCATGCCGGTGACGCCGGTCGTCGCGGTCGACGGCGCGACCATGACCAGCGGGCCGTCGCCCGGAGGCGGATCGAGGACCTCCGCGGTGGGTTCCCACAGCAGCGGACCGACCACGTGCGCGTGCTCCGGCCAGTCGGGTCGAGGCAGCTCGAGCGCCGGCAGGGTGGCGATCAGCCGGGCCCGCGGCCCGGGATCACGAGCGGGTAATCCGATCCCGACGCGTGCGGCCGAGCGCTCGCGCTCCCCCTGCCGCAGCGATCTCGCGGTCATCGCACGCAGCGCGGCATCCCGCAACCGCCCCCGCACCCCCACGCCCACGTCGAGACCGCTGCCGATCGGCGGAAGGCCACGCGACGGCAGATACAGCGGGTGCGGCGAGAGCTCGACCCACGGGATCCCGAGTCGTTCGGCGGCCATCCCTCCGCCGGCGGTGAGAACGTCCGCCACCACGAGGTCGGGCAGCAGCGCACCGAGATCCGGGAGCATCTCGCTCGCGATGTGGGCGGCGCGGGCGTGGATCTTCGCCCCCGCGTCGCCGTCGTCGTCACCGAGCCGGGGCGCGAGCCCCTTCAACTCCACGACGGTCACACCGGGCAGATCGAGGCCGAGCCACCGTTCGCCTGTGAAGACCACCGCGTCGTGCCCGGCATCCGCGAGCCGCAGCGACAACGCGATCGCCGGAATCGCATGACCCGCGTCGGGCCCGGCCACCACCGCCACTCGCACGCGCACAGCCTGCCACATCCCGCGTACGCGGGACGGGCTACCACACCGTCGTGGGGCGTCCCCTATCCCGCGAAGGTGTACAACTCGAATCCGGCAGCACGAGCGGCAGGAAAGCCCGGCAGCGGCGCGGACGATCGCTCCACCTGCTCGCGGGCCTGTTCCTCGGCGCTCCTGTCGTCGAGAGCCTCGAGATAACGGCGGTGCGCCGCGAGCGAGTCGACCGCCACCTCGACAGTGCCGCTCACGTCCACCGCATGCGTCGGAGAGGTCGTGTTCACCGCGACCCACCGCACCCCGGGCCAGGGCTCGAGACCGGCTTCCGTCAGTTCCGGGAAGATCCACTCGTTGGCCGCGTCGGCGACCGCGTCGAGCACGGACAGTCCGAGCGCGCGATGATCCGCACTGTTGAGAAAGCCCGGGAACCAGGTGAGCCCGAAGTTCCCGGTCACCACCATCTCGGGTCGGTGTCGTCGGATGCTCGCGGCGATATCACGTCGCAGGTCGAGGCCGGCGACGAGTTGCCCGTCGCGGTGGCCGAGGAACTCCACCGAGTCCACGCCCACGATCCGCGCGGATTCGCGTTCCTCCCCCTCCCGCAGGGGACCGCACTCCCGCGGGTGGAGACCGGCGATTCCGGCCTCCCCGCTCGTCGCGAGGACGTAGCGCACCTGCTTGCCCTGTCGGGTCCATCTCGCCACGGCCGCGGCGGCACCGTATTCGATGTCGTCGGGATGCGCGGCGATCACGAGCCCGTGCTGCCAGTCCTCCGGTACCGCCTCCACAACTGCCCCCTTCGTCCTACAGGTGCGTCAGGTCGTGCTTGTCACCTCCCGATACTGCCTTGTACAGCAGGTATCCGCCGAAGATCACCGCGCCGAGCACGAGAAAGCCGAACAGGTTGTCGAGCAGGGCGCCGAGGACG
>NZ_AJVB01000481.1:0-2928 GCF_000278445.1 Rhodococcus sp. R1101 | reverse complement strand
GCTCACCGCCGCCGAGAAGTCTGCGATCGACGCATTCGCCGCTGCGACCGACCTCGACGCACTCGCCCAGGCGAAGATCGACCACCTCGGCGACAAGGCGCCCCTCTCCCTCGCGAAGCGTGCCCTGGGCTCGTTGCCCGGCAACGAACGCGCCGACGCCGGCAAGCGGGTCAACGCGCACCGCACGGCGGTGCAGGCCGCCTTCGACGACCGCAAGGCGGCGTTGCAGGCCGAACGTGATGCCGCGGTCCTCGTCGCCGAGGCCGTCGACGTCACCCTGCCCGCGACCCGCAGCGCGCTCGGCGCCCGGCACCCGATCTCGATCATCTCCGACGAGATCGCCGACGTCTTCGTCGCGATGGGCTGGGAGGTCGCCGAAGGCCCCGAGGTCGAGACCGAGCACTTCAACTTCGACGCCCTGAACTTCCTGCCCGACCATCCGGCACGCACGATGCAGGACACCTTCCACATCGCCCCGGAAGGTTCGCGGCAGGTGCTGCGCACCCACACCTCGCCCGTGCAGGTCCGCACCATGCTGCACCGCGACATCCCGATCTACGTCGTGTGCCCGGGCCGTACCTTCCGCACCGACGAACTCGATGCCACCCATACGCCGGTCTTCTCGCAGGTCGAAGGTCTCGCGGTGGACAAGGGTCTGACCATGGCGCATCTGCGCGGCACCCTCGACGCGTTCGCGCGGGCACTGTTCGGGCCGGAGACCCGCACCCGGATGCGACCGAACTACTTCCCGTTCACCGAACCGTCCGCCGAGGTCGACGTGTGGTTCCCGAACAAGAAGGGCGGTGCCGGCTGGGTCGAATGGGGCGGCTGCGGCATGGTCAACCCCAACGTGCTCCGGGCCTCGGGCATCGATCCCGACGTCTACACCGGGTTCGCCTTCGGTATGGGTCTCGAACGCACCCTGCAGTTCCGCAACGGCATCCCCGACATGCGCGACATCGTCGAGGGCGACGTCCGCTTCACCCTGCCGTTCGGTGTGCAGGGCTGAGAGCCCTCTCCCCACCCCGACTCCACCGACGACCGAACGAAAGAGCTGAGCACAAGTGCGAGTAGCGCAGTCCTGGCTGACCGAGATCCTGCAGCGCGCCACCCCGGAGTGGGACGTCACCGCCGAGGAACTCGACGCGGGATTCGTCCGGGTCGGGCTCGAGGTCGAGGACGTCGAGACCCTTGCCCGCATCGACAACCTCGTCGTCGGGCGGGTCGCGGAGATCACCGAGCTCACCGAGTTCAAGAAGCCCATCCGCTTCTGCAAGGTCGACGTCGGCGAGGACGAACCGCGTGGCATCGTGTGCGGCGCCCGTAACTTCGCCGAGGGCGACCTCGTCGTCGCGGCGCTGCCCGGCGCCGTGCTCCCGGGCGACTTCGTCATCGCCTCCCGCAAGACCTACGGCCACATCTCCGACGGCATGATCTGCTCGCTGTCCGAACTGGGCATCGGCAAGGACCACTCCGGCATCCTCGTGCTCGAACCGGGCAGTGCCGAACCCGGCACCGACGCCAACGACCTGCTCGGCCTCGGCGACACCCTCATCGAACTCAACATCACCCCCGACCGCGGTTACTGCTTCTCCGTCCGCGGGCTCACTCGCGAACTCGCGTGCGGCTTCGACCTCGAGTTCGCCGATCCGGCGAGCGTGCCGGCGCTGCCGTCCGACGGCGGGGAGGCCTACCCGATCCGGCTCGAGGCCGAGACGAACGCGACCCGGTTCGCCGCGCGCCGCGTCACCGGCATCGACCCGAAGGCCGTGAGCCCCTGGTGGATGCAGCGTCGCCTGCACACCGCCGGTGTCCGCCCGATCTCGCCCGCGGTCGACGTGACCAACTACGTCATGCTCGAGCTCGGCCAGCCGCTGCACGCCTTCGACGCCGCGACCTTGCGGGGTGAGCTGGTCGTGCGGCGTGCCCGGGCAGGGGAGAAACTCACCACCCTCGACGGTGTCGAGCGCGACCTCGATCCCGAGGACGTCGTCATCACCGACGACTCCGGGGTGATCTCCCTCGCCGGCATCATGGGCGGCTCCACCACCGAGGTCAGCGACTCGACCACCGACGTGTTGCTCGAGGCCGCCACCTGGGATCCGCTCGCCGTCTTCCGCGGCAACCGCCGGCACAAGCTCAGCAGTGAGGCCGGCAAGCGCTTCGAGCGCACCGTCGACCCGGCCGTGGCCCGTGCCGCGCTCGACCGGGCCGCGAGCCTGCTCGTCGAGATCGCCGGTGGCCGGGTCGAGACGACCCTCACCGACATCGTCGTGCCCACCGAGAGCCCGACGATCCGCATGGACATCGACCTGCCCGACCGTATGGCCGGGGTGAGTTACCCGAACGGCACCGCCGCCCGCCGCCTCACGCAGATCGGCTGCACCGTCGAGGTCGGCGTCGGCGAGGACGGCCACGGCCAGCTCGTGGTTACCCCGCCGACCTGGCGTCCCGACCTGCGTCAGCCCGCCGACCTGGTCGAGGAGGTGCTGCGTTTGGAGGGACTCGAGCAGATCCCGTCGGTGCTGCCCAGCGCCCCGGCCGGGCGCGGCCTGACGGCCCCGCAGAAGCGTCGCCGCTCCGTCTCCCGCGCCCTGGCCTACGACGGCTACGTCGAGGTCCTCGCCCCCGTCTTCCTGCCCGCCGGTGTGTTCGACATCTGGGGACTGGACGCCGACGATCCGCGACGCGTGACCACGAAGGTCCTCAACCCGCTCGAGGCCGACCGCCCCGAACTGGCGACCACCCTGCTGCCGGGGCTGCTCGAGATCCTCGGGCGCAACGTCTCCCGCGGGCAGCGGGATCTGTCGCTGTACGCGATCGCCCAGGTCGTCCGGCCCACCCCGGAGACCACGCCGGTGCAGGCCCTGCCGGTGGACCGTCGCCCCAGCGACGACGAGATCGCGCTGCTCGAAGGGTCGTTGCCGG
>NZ_AJVB01000480.1:0-2935 GCF_000278445.1 Rhodococcus sp. R1101 | reverse complement strand
GACCATCACCGCGATGACGGTGAAGCGCGCGCGGTAGACGAGCTCTCCCCAACGGTCGAACACGTGAGTCTCCTATTCGGCGACGCTCTTGCGCCCCACCAGGAGAGCAGAAAGCGGTCGGAACGGCTGCAGCCAGGCACCCTCGTCGGGCAGCGATTCCAGGCTGACGCGGGGCAGCGGTTCGCGGAACACACCGGGAATGTCCTCGAGATCGAGGAACTCGATGATCTCGGAGGTCACCGCCCAGCTGGCGTGCTCGCGGAAACCGAGCACCGTGGTGGCGATGCCCTGCTGCGCGAGCAGCTCGAGGGGTTCACGGAAGGCCTGCCCGTCGGCGGAGGCCACCATCACACCGGCGAGACCCTCCCGGTGCCTCAGCTCGATGTGGTGCAGCATGTCGGAGTCGACATCGCTGTCCTCGTCGATCTTCGGCTTGGCGAACACCGCGAAGCCCACATTACGCAGGGCCTCGACCCAGGGGCGGACGACGTCCGCGCTGCCCGGTGCGATGTTGGTGAACACCGTGGCCTCGGGCTCGAGGGTGGTGGAGTGCTGACGCGACAGTTCGGCGGTGCGCCCGAGCAGCCACCGGCCGAGAGCGTCGAAGCGCGGGCGGTAGGCGGCGGTGGGCCGTCCACCGAGGATTGCGCCGAGGCCCATGTCGAGGTTGGGTGCGTCCCAGACGAGCAGGACCTTACGGACCGGCTCGACGCCGTCGATCGCGGAGGAATCGGTCACGCCGGGAAGCTCTTCATGGACACTCATGCTCCGATCTTCCCCCAGACGAACTCGTTGATCGCGCTCCCCACCTGTGTGCCTTGTCCTCGAACTTCGTGACGGGTCGCTCGAGGCCGATCGGGGCGGTACCGGAGAACCGGGCGAGTCGAGGTTCGGCGTCGCCCACCTCGGCGATCGCTTCGGCGTAGTCGGCGTGGTCGGTGGCCACGTGCAGCACTCCGCCGGGCTTCAGCCGGTCGGCGATCAGCGCGAACGTCGGGGCCTGCAGGAGCCGGCGCTTGTGGTGGCGGGCCTTGGGCCACGGATCCGGGAAGAAGACCCGCACCCCGGTGAGCGACTCGGTGGTGAGCATCTTCTCGAGCACCTCGACGGCGTCGCCACGCAGGATCCGCAGATTCTCGATCGGCGCGTCGCTGTCGTAGCTGCGCTCGATGCCCTGCAGCGTCTGGGCGATGCCGGGCTTGTAGACCTCCACGGCGATGAGGTTCACCTCGGGCTCGGCCCCGGCCATGGCGAGGGCAGCGGTTCCCGTTCCGGATCCGATCTCGAGGACGAGCGGTGCGGAACGGCCGAACCACGCTTCGATGTCGAGCGGATCGTCGCCGACCTCCTTGCCGAGTTCGGGCCAACGACGGTCCCAGCACTGCTGTTGAGGGTCGGTCAGCGATCCACGGCGGGACCGGAAACTCGTCACCCTGGGGTACAGGCGGTTCCCGCGGGTCGGGCGCTCGTCGAGCGTCTCGGTGGTGTGCTGATCGGCTTCGTTCACCCGTCCATTGTCGCGTATCTCGGGAGTGTGTGGCGGGAGTGACCTGAGGGACCACAGTGTTTTCTCAGGGAAGCATTCGTTCCGCTGCCCACCGGCGGTCTCTCTGCCACAATCTCCGGCGACGATCGGGGGATCATGACGGGGGAGTTGTGGCATCACCTCGCCGCGCAGGTCGAGCAACTCGACGCGCAGGCCGGGCGGGTCCTGCGCAGCGCGCTGGCCCGGCACGCGGCCGTGTTGCGGGTGCAGGTGGCGGGCCGCGCAGGGACCGGCCGCGCGGTGACCGAGGCGCGGGTCCGGGAGTCGCTGCCGCACGATGCGGCCGCGGGCACGATCGTCGTCGGAGTGGCAGTGGACACACCGGGCGGTCCCGATCCGGTGCTCGACGCCGACCTCGTCGTCCACGTGGTGCCGCGTCGCCTCGACCCGGCTGTCGCGCACCCTGCCGACCGTGCCGCACTCGCGACCGTCGATCCTCGTCGCGTCGTCCTGGTGGTCTCTGGTGGGGCGGATGCCGCGGAGTGCGCCGTCGTCGCCCGTGCGACCGGCGTGGCCCCAGGGCAGGTGGCCGCGGTTCGCGAGGAGGAGCTGCTCGCAGAACTGATCGCCGCGCGTGCGGCCGTCGCCCGCGGGCTCCGCGACGAGGAGCTGGCCCGAGTCGCTGCGGGAATCCCCGCGGCTCCGCAGGTGCGGGAACTCGTCGAACACGCCCTGGATCTGGTGTCGGCGGGATCGCGGTGAACGCAGCCGACGACGTCCTGCGCCGATGGAACCCGCGCGGATGGATGCAGCTGCACGAACCACCCGCGACCGGTGTACGGGTCGTCGGAGTGCCCGGTTCCGGCGCCGGCACGCTGGCATCGGAACTGCGGCACCTCGGCGGCGTGGACATCGCGGACGACGGCAGGGCTGCTGCCCAGGGGCCCTCGGACCGGGCCGCGGTCACCCTCGTGGTGTTCGACCCCTCGGCCGTGATCGGACGGACCGAACTCGCACTCGTGCGCGCGGCAGCCGCCGAGTCGATCGAGGTGGTCTGTGCCCTGACGGGCATCGAGCGCTACCCCGACCACCGTGCGGTGCGCGACGCCGACGTCGAGATCCTGCACCGGCACGCACCCTGGCTGCCGCGCGTCGTCGTGCTGCCCGTCTCCGCCGAGGCCGCGCGGCGGGCCCGCGGGCACGATGCGAGCGAGGCCCTTCGGCAGACCGCGCTCGCCGGCTCGGGGATCGTCGAGCTGCGGGACGTCCTGGCCGCCGCCGTCCGGTCGTCGCACGACCCGCGACGGGTACGCACAGCGGTCGTCGCCGCCACGCGCCCGATGATCGGGGAGGAGATGGAGCGTCTGAGGACGGAGGACGACGGAGCGGACCTCCGCGCCGAACGCTCCCGCCTCACCACCACCGCACCACCCGCGACCTCCGGTCCCG
>NZ_AJVB01000479.1:0-2942 GCF_000278445.1 Rhodococcus sp. R1101 | reverse complement strand
GGCCACGACGTTCGCCCACCTCGATGCGACCACCGAGCTTTCGCGTCCGATCTCGCAGATGGGTATCTACCCCGCTGTGGACCCGCTGACGTCGACCTCGCGAATCCTCGAGCCGGGCATCGTCGGTGCCGACCACTTCCGGGTGGCCAACGAGGTCAAGCGCATCCTGCAGAAGTACAAGGAACTGCAGGACATCATCGCCATCCTCGGTATGGACGAGCTCTCCGAAGAGGACAAGGTCACGGTCGCCCGTGCCCGTCGTCTCCAGAAGTTCCTCGGCCAGAACTTCATCGTCGCCGAGAAGTTCACGGGTCAGCCGGGTTCGGTCGTGCCGCTCGCCGACACCATCGAAGCCTTCGACCGCGTGTGCAAGGGTGAGTTCGACCACCTGCCCGAGCAGGCGTTCAACAGCTGCGGTGGACTCGACGACGTCGAGGCTGCAGCCAAGAAGATCGCCGGAAAGTAGGCCACCGTGGCTGAGATGAGCGTGGACATCGTTGCCGTCGAGGAGCGTGTGTGGTCCGGATCGGCGACTCTCGTCACCGCCCAGACCACCGAGGGCGAGATCGGCATCATGCCCGGTCACGAGCCCGTGCTCGGCCAGCTCGTCGAGGGTGGCGTCGTGTCCGTCAGGACCGCGGACGGTCAGCGGATCGTCATGGCCGTCCATGGCGGATTCCTCTCGGTGACCGCGACGACGGTGACGGTGCTCGCCGAAGCCGCCGACCGCGTGGAGGACATCGACGTCGAGGCAGCCAAGTCGGCTCTGAACGATGAGAATCGTGACGAGTCGGAGATCGCAGCGGCCCGAGGCCGCCTGCGGGCTGTCGAACGAGCCTGATCGTCGAACAACGAGAAGCCGCGACGGAGCCGACGAGCAGTGTCACTCGGATTTCTGATTCTCACTATCCTTGTGGTGCTGCTCGCGGTCTCCGTCGCGGCTTTGTTGTACCGACTGTTCACACTGCGCGGCGGGGGTACCGCCGCGATCCTACGAGTGATGCCTCAGAACGAGGGTTCCGGCTGGAGGCACGGAATCGTCCGTTACGGCGACGAGACACTCGCGTTCTACAGGCTTTCGAGCCTTCGGCCCGGACCCGACGTGCGCTTGGCCCGTCAGGGCATCGACGTGCGGTCGCGGCGGTCGCCGAAGAGCACCGAATTCGACATCATGACCGAGGACATCGTGATCCTCGATGTGGTCGACCGCGACGACTCGTACGAGATCGCGCTCGACAGCGGCGCTTTGATGGCCTTCATGTCCTGGGTCGAATCCAGGCCCGACGGCCGGTCGCAGCGCCGCCGCCCCCTCTAGAGAGACTTCGTCACGCTCCTGCTCCAGGCTTCCACAGCACGTCTCCGTCCGGGTTCGCGATCCGGCACAGGATGAAGAGAAGATCCGAGAGCCGGTTCAGGTACTTCGCCGGCAAGACGTTGGTGTCGTCCGGAGCAGCATCCACCGCCGCCCACGCCGACCGTTCGGCGCGTCGCGCGACCGTCCTGGCGGTGTGCAGCAGAGCAGCGCCCGGCGTGCCACCCGGAAGAATGAACGAATCGAGCGGTTCCAGCTCTTCGTTGAACTCGTCGCACCAGCCCTCGAGTCGATCGATGTACTGCTGCGTGATGCGCAGCGGCGGGTACTTCGGGTTCTCCACAACGGGAGTCGACAGGTCGGCGCCGGCATCGAAGAGATCGTTCTGGATCTGCCGAAGGACCGAGACGAGCCGTTCCGGCAGCACGCCCAGTGCGAGCGCCACACCGATCGCCGCGTTGGTCTCGTCGCAATCGGCGTAGGCGATCAGACGAGGGTCGTTCTTCGAGACGCGGGAGAAGTCGCTGAGCCCCGTCGTTCCGTCGTCTCCGGTGCGCGTATAGATCCGTGTGAGGTGGACTGCCATGGGCGTCACGGTACCGGCTCTGCTCTTCCGGCGGACACGCCGTTACGCTGTGTCGTTGTGAGTGAACGCTTTCTTGTCACAGGTGGGAGCCGCCTTTCCGGCGACGTCGTCGTCGGGGGTGCCAAGAACAGTGTCCTCAAGTTGATGGCCGCAGCTCTGCTGGCCGAAGGCACGACCACGATCACCAACTGCCCCGACATCCTCGACGTGCCCTTGATGGCCGACGTCCTGCGCGGACTCGGGTGCGAGGTCGAGCTCGACGGCGACGCGGTCCGCATCACGACACCTGCCGAACCGGAGTACCGCGCCGACTTCGCGGCCGTGCGCCAGTTCCGGGCATCGGTCTGCGTGCTGGGTCCGCTGGTCGCCCGATGCCGCAAGGCGATCGTGGCCCTGCCCGGCGGTGACGCCATCGGCTCTCGCCCCCTCGACATGCACCAGGCAGGTCTGCGTCTGCTCGGCGCGCATTCGACGATCGAACACGGATGCGTCGTCGCCGAAGCGGACGATCTGCACGGCGCCACCATCCGCCTGGCGTTCCCCTCGGTGGGAGCGACGGAGAACATCCTGATGGCAGCAGTCCTCGCGAAGGGGGACACAACGATCGACAACGCTGCCCGCGAACCCGAGATCGTCGATCTGTGCACCATGCTCGTGCGGATGGGCGCACGGATCAGCGGTGCGGGTAGTACGACGCTCCGGGTCTCGGGCGTCGCCTCGCTCCGGCCCACCGAACACCGCTGCATCGGCGACCGGATCGTCGCGGCGACGTGGGGGATCGCGGCAGTGATGACGCGAGGCGAGCTCAGCGTCCATGGCGTGAACCCGAAGCACCTGGCGTTGGTGCTGGACAAGTTGCGCAGCGCCGGTGCCGAGGTCACGCCCCTGGCCGACGGGTTCCACGTCGTGCAGAAGGAACGCCCCCGTGCCGTCAACTTCGCGACGTTGCCGTACCCGGGATTTCCGACCGACCTGCAGCCCATGGCCATCGGTCTCGCTGCCGTCGCGGACGGGACATCGATGATCACCGAGAACGTCTTCGAA
>NZ_AJVB01000478.1:0-2941 GCF_000278445.1 Rhodococcus sp. R1101 | reverse complement strand
GGGCGTTCGCCGAGTTGCTCGCGTTCGGTTCGCTGGCCGAGGAAGGCGCCCTGGTGCGTCTGGCCGGTCAGGACTCGCGTCGCGGCACGTTCACGCAGCGCCACTCGGTCATCATCGACCGCAAGACCGGCGACGAGTACAGCCCGCTGGCTTCGCTGGCCACCCAGGCCGGCAACGGCGGTCGCTTCATGGTCTACGACTCGGCGCTGACCGAGTTCGCGGGTCTGGGCTTCGAGTACGGCTACTCGGTGGGCAACCCCGACGCGCTCGTGCTGTGGGAGGCGCAGTTCGGCGACTTCGTCAACGGTGCGCAGTCCATCATCGACGAGTTCATCTCGTCCGGTGAGGCCAAGTGGGGTCAGCTCTCCGACGTCGTGCTGCTGCTGCCGCACGGCCACGAGGGCCAGGGTCCCGACCACACCTCGGGTCGCATCGAGCGCTGGTTGCAGCTGTGCGCCGAGGGCTCGATGACGGTCGCGGTTCCGTCGACCCCGGCGAGCTACTTCCACCTGCTGCGTCGTCACCATCTCGACGGCATCCGGCGCCCGCTGGTGGTGTTCACGCCGAAGTCGATGCTGCGCAACAAGGCCGCGGTCAGCAACGTCGAGGACTTCACGCAGGGCAAGTTCCGTTCGCTGCTCGAAGAGGTTCCCTACGAGGAGGGCACGGCCGACCGGTCGAAGGCCACCCGCGTGCTGCTGACCTCCGGCAAGATCTACTGGGAACTGCTGGCGAAGAAGCAGAAGGAAGGTCGTGACGACGTCGCGATCGTGCGCATCGAGCAGTTGTACCCGGTGCCGCGTCGTCGCATCGCCGAGACCCTCGAGCAGTACCCGAACGCGTCCGAGTTCTTCTGGGTGCAGGAGGAGCCGGCGAACCAGGGTGCGTGGCCGTTCCTCGGTCTCGCCCTGCCGGAACTGCTGCCCGAGAAGCTCAGCGGGATCAAGCGCGTGTCGCGTCGTGCGATGTCGGCACCGTCGTCCGGTTCGAGCAAGGTCCACGCTGTCGAGCAGCAGGAGATCCTCGAGAAGGCCTTCGGTCGCTAGAAGCCCCGTTTCGGACCCTTCGGGCCCGTGACGGTTCTCATGTGAGCCGGGTCGGTTGTCCCCCTTCGGGGGCGATCGACCCGGCTCACGCCTTTTCCGGGGTGTTTCGGCCCGGACGTGACGGGCACCCTTCCGGAGACCCCCGATCGCGTCCTGCGAGGAGCTACCGATGGCGAACCGGACCGTGGCCGACTACCTGTTGCACCGCCTGCGCGAATGGGGGGTGGACCACGTCTTCGGCTATCCCGGGGACGGCATCAACGGAATTCTCGCCGCCTGGACCCGCACCGGCAACGATCCGGTCTTCGTGCAGTCGCGGCACGAGGAGATGAGTGCCTTCGAGGCGGTCGGCTACGCGAAGTTCACGGGCAGGCCCGGGGTGTGCATGGCCACCTCGGGCCCCGGCGCGATCCACCTGCTCAACGGGCTCTACGACGCGAAGCTCGACCACGTGCCGGTGGTGGCAATCGTGGGCCAGACCGACCGCTCGGCGATGGGCGGGTCGTACCAGCAGGAAGTGGACCTGCACACGTTGTACAAGGATGTGGCGTCGGCCTTCGTGGAGACGGTGACGGTGCCCGAGCAGTTGCCCAACGTCCTCGACCGGGCGATGCGCACCGCCATCGCGTACCGCACGCCGACGGCGGTGATCATCCACGGCGACGTGCAGGAACTCGACTACGCCCCGCCCGGCCACGAGTTCAAGATGGTGCCGTCGAGCGTCGGTTTCGACCGGCCCCGCGTCGCGCCGGACGACGACGCGATCGCACGTGCCGCCGACGTACTCAACGCGGGGAACAAGGTCGCGATGCTCGTCGGCAGCGGTGCTCGCGGCGCCCGGGCGCAACTCGAGCAGGTCGCGGATCTGCTCGGCGCGGGAGTGGCGAAGGCCCTGTTGGGCAAGGACGTGCTGCCCGACGACCTGCCGTGGGTCACCGGATCGATCGGGCTGCTGGGAACCCGCCCCACCCACGAGATGATGACGGAGTGCGACACGCTGCTCATCGTCGGCTCGAGTCTCCCCTACAGCCAGTTCCTTCCGGAATACGAGCAGGCACGCAGCGTGCAGATCGACATCGACGCGCGCATGATCGGGATGCGCTATCCGAACGAGGTCAACCTCGTTGCGGATGCCACGGCGGCGCTCGACGCGCTCATCCCCCTGCTCCGGCGTAAAGAGGACCGTTCGTGGCGCGAAGGCATCGAGCAGAACGTGCAGCGCTGGTGGCAGATCATGGGGCAGCAGGCCGAGGTGGAGACGGAGTTCGTCAACCCGCTGCGGATGTTCGCCGAGGCCTCACCGCGGCTGCCGGACAACGCGATCGTCACCGCCGATTCGGGTTCGGCCGCCAACTGGTATGCGCGCCAACTGCGGTTCCGCGGCGACATGCGCGGTTCGCTGTCGGGCACCCTCGCGACGATGGGCCCGGCCGTGCCGTACGGGATCGGGGCGAAGTTCGGGCATCCGGACCGTCCGGTGATCGCCTTCGCCGGCGACGGTGCGATGCAGATGAACGGCATGGCCGAACTGATCACCATCCAGCGGTACCGGCAGCAGTGGGCGGACCCGCGGCTCGTCGTCGCGGTCATCCACAACAACGACCTCAACCAGGTGACATGGGAGATGCGCGCGATGGGTGGGGCACCGAAATTCGCGGAGTCCCAGTCGCTTCCGGACGTCGACTACGCCGCCTTCGCGCGCGGCCTCGGGCTGGGCGGCGAAACCGTGAAGTCCTCGGACGAGATGGGCCCGGCCTGGGATCGCGCCCTGGCTGCGGATCGTCCGACGGTGCTCGACGTGTACACCGATCCGGACATGCCGCCGATCCCGCCGCACGCGACGTGGGAACAGTTCACCGACGTCGCCAAGGCGGTCCTGTCCGGTGACGAGAATC
>NZ_AJVB01000477.1:0-2979 GCF_000278445.1 Rhodococcus sp. R1101 | reverse complement strand
AGCGATCCTGTATCTGTTCGCGGCCTTCCTGATCCTCACGGGCTGTCGGATGCTGCGCCGCCGCGACGAGCACCTCGATCCGGAGCGCTCGCGCACGTTACGCCTGTTCCGCCGCTACGTTCCGATGACCGACGCCTTCCACGAGCAGAAGTTCTTCGTTCGGATCGGTGGCACGGTGCTGGCCACTCCGCTGCTGGCGGTGCTGGTACTGGTGGAGGTCACCGACATCGTCTTCGCCGTCGACTCCATCCCGGCGATCTTCGCGGTCACCGACGTTCCGTTCCTGGTGTTCACGGCCAACGCGTTCGCCATCCTGGGCCTGCGGGCGATGTACTTCCTTCTCGCCGATCTGATCCACCGCTTCGTCTACCTGAAGGTCGGCCTGGCGCTGGTGCTCGTCTGGGTGGGATTCAAGATGGCGTTGAAGATCGACGTGTTCTACATCCCCACCACGATCTCGTTGGCCGTGGTGACCACGATCATCGGGGCCTCCATCGCTGCGAGCTTGTACGTCACCCGCGGCCGGGGCCGTCAGGCTCCTCCGGTCGCTGCGGCTCCGTTCCGCAGCGCCACTCCGGCGGAACTCGCTGCCGCAGCGCCCCTGTGGGGGTGGAGGAGCACAGGTGCCCCGGCTCGTTCGGGCGATTCCGAGTACCTCGGGGATGGGAACCGAACCACCACAGAAGAGGGGCTCCGGGACTGAGCGCGAGTCTCGGCGGCCTGCAGCGTGAGATCGAAAACGACGGTGGGAACAGATCGCTGGCGGATCCGAGGCAGGGGATCCGACCTATCGACGCCCTCTCGAGGCCCACCGGGTGGCGGACGTCGATATTCGCTCACGTCTCCGAGCTGCGGGCGCGGTCGAGCAGAATGCGCTGCTCCGCTCGCGCCACGGTCCGTCTCGTCTGCGTTGCGGCGTCGGGTGTGACCGACACCGAGGTGATCCCGCGCCGCACGAGATGTTCGGCGAGGTCGGTGCTGGTCGACACGGCCTGCCCGCACAACGACGTCGTCAGTCCCGCGGCCGAGGCTCGTTCGATGATGTGGTCGATCGCGTCGAGCACGGCCGGGTCGAGGGTGTCGAACAGGTCCTTGCACACCTCGGAGTCCCGGTCGACCCCGAGCATCAATTGTGTGAGGTCGTTGCTGCCGATCGACACCCCATGGATTCCGAGTTTCGCGTACTCCGGCAGCCAGTAGACGACGGAAGGGACTTCGGCCATGATCCAGCGCAGCATGCGCTGGTCGGATCCGAGTGGATGCCGGTCGAGTTGGGCGAGGCAGTCCCGGAGTTCCCAGCGGGTGCGCACGAACGGGATCATCAGGTGCACGTTCGGATGTGCACTCCGAACGCGGTGCAGCACATCGAGATCGAGCGAGAACAGTTCAGGATCCCGCACGTACCGGAAGCATCCGCGGTAGCCGATCATGGGGTTCTCCTCGTGGGGCTCGATCTCGCCTCCTTCGAGATCGGCGAACTCGTTGCTGCGCAGATCGATTGCGCGATATAGCACCGGACGTGGCGCGAACGCCGCCGCGATCGTCGCGACGCCTTCCGTCATCTTCTCCACGTACTCGTCGCGACGGCCCTGCGCGATCATGTGCGACGGGTGCTCTCCCGCGAGCGCCTCCGTGATCATGAATTCGGCACGGAGCAGGCCGACGCCGTCGACATCGGTGGCGGCGACCGCCTCTGCCGCATCCGGCGTGGCGAGATTGACGTATACCGCTGTGGCCGTGACGGTCGCAGCTCCGGCAGGCGACGTCGCCGGTGCGGATGTCGTCGCCGCGGGCCGCTCGGCGGTGTGGACCGCCCCGTCGAACACCGCCCCGGCGTTGCCGTCCACGGTGATCAACTGCCCGTCGCGCAGATCGGTGGTGGCGGTCCGGGCACCGACCACGACGGGCTTGCCCAGTTCCCGTCCGACGATGGCGGCGTGGCAGGTGATGCCGCCGCCGTCGGTGACGATGCCACCGGCGCGCCGCAGGATCGGCAGCCAGTCCGGCCGGGTCATGGGGGCCACGATGATCTCGCCGTCGCTCAGACGTTTCCCGTCGACGAGTTCGTGCAGCACCCGTACGCGCCCGGTCGCGGCCCGGGCCGGCGCCGAGGCCGGTCAGCAACGGTCGTGCTTCTCCGTTGCCGGTCGAGGCGGAAGGAGCCGGCTGGTCGAGGGTGGTGATGGGGCGGGTCTGGACGATCCACAGCTCGTTGTTCGCGAATGCGAATTCGAGATCCTGGGGCCGACCGTAGTGTTGTTCGACTCCGGCGGCCAGCCGCGCGACACGGTCGAGCTGATCGTCGTCGAGCACCCGGGTGCTGCGCGTCGGATCGACCGCGACACGACTGTCCCCGGTGTCGGTCGAGGCGATCCGGAACTCCTGGTGACCGAGATGCACGTCGAGCACCTCGAAGGTGTCCTTGGCGACGACGTAGGTGTCGGGCTCCACCTGCCCGCCGACGACGACCTCGCCGAGACCGAGCGCTGCTTCGATCACGATGCGGTCGAGGTCGCCGGTGCGGGGGTCCGCGGTGAATGCCACACCCGAGGACTCGGATTTCACCATGACCTGGACGACCACCGCGATGGACGGTTCGTCGGTGACTCCGCGCAGTCCGCGATAGGTGCGGGCGCGTTCGGACCACAACGAGGCCCAGCACGCTTGCACCGCGCGGACCACTGCGTCGGCGCCGATGATGTTCGTGTAGGACTCGTGGATCCCGGCGAACGACGTGTCGGAGGCATCCTCCGCCGGAGCCGACGACCGCACCGCGACGGGGACATCGGGTCCGAGACGTTCGTAGGCGGAGACGATCGCTGCGCGCATCTCGTCCGGAACGGTCGAATCGGTCACCAGGGCGGCGAGGGCGGCAGACGTGCGGATGAGTGTGGCGTCGTCGATGTCCGGTGCGGGCACCGCCTCGGTGGCCAGCTCGGTTCGTGTTCCGGCAGCCTCCATCGCATCGAGGTAGGCGTC
>NZ_AJVB01000476.1:0-2983 GCF_000278445.1 Rhodococcus sp. R1101 | reverse complement strand
GGCGGGTGTCGTCGCCGAGGCGATGGTCGCACTCGTCGTCGCGCAGGCCGCCCTCGAGAAGTTCGGCGGCGACTCGCTCGCCGAGACCGTGAGCAACATCGGCCACTACCTGAAGGGCATCGCGGCGCGGCCGCCGCGGTGATCCCATGTCGCCTCGCCTGGTACTCATCGGCCCGCCGGGAGCGGGCAAGTCGACGATCGGCCGTCGGGTCGCGAACGCACTCGACCTGCCGCTGCTCGACACCGACGCCGAGATCGAGCGCGTGACCGGCCGGACGATCCCCGAGATCTTCTCGCAGGACGGCGAACCCGCCTTCCGAGAGATCGAGGAAGAGGTGGTCGCTCGGGCCCTCGACACCCACGACGGGGTGGTGTCCCTCGGTGGGGGAGCGATCCTGTCGGACCGCACCCGTGCGCGACTCGCCGGTCAGACCGTCGTCTACCTCGAGATCAGCGTGTCGGAGGGACTGCGTCGCACCGGCGCGGTCGGAGTCGCCGGAACCCGGCCGTTGCTGGCCGGCGGCGACCCGGCCCAGAAGTACCGCGACCTCATGCGTCGTCGCCGTCCGTTGTACCGGCAGGCGGCGACCATCCGGGTGCGCACCGACGGCCGCAGCCCCGGGCGGGTCGTCCAGCAGGTGCTTGCCAAACTCGAAGCAGCGGACACCGCTACCAGCCAGACCATCAGCGAGGATCGGAGCCCCACACCGTCGACCGAACCGGTACGCATCGACGTCGAGACCGCCCAGCCCTATCCGGTGATCATCGGCCGGGGACTGCTCGGCGACGTCGTCGAAGAACTGTCCGGCACGCGGACCGTCGCGATCTTCCACCAGCCGACGCTCACCGCGACGGCGGAGGCCGTGCGGGAGGCGCTGGCCGAGACCGGCATCGACGCGCACCGCATCGAGATTCCCGACGCCGAGGACGGCAAGGAACTCGCCGTCGCCGGCTTCTGCTGGGAGGTTCTCGGCCGCATCGGGCTGACCCGCTCGGACGCCGTCGTCAGCCTCGGCGGCGGCGCCGCCACCGACCTGGCCGGATTCGTCGCCGCGACGTGGATGCGCGGTGTGCGCGTCTACCACATCCCCACCACCCTGCTGGCGATGGTCGATGCCGCGGTGGGCGGCAAGACCGGCATCAATACCGAGGCGGGGAAGAACCTCGTCGGATCGTTCCACGAACCGTCCGCGGTGTTCGTCGATCTCGCCACCCTCGAGACGGTGCCGCGCAACGAGATCGTGGCCGGTCTGGCCGAGGTCGTCAAGACCGGCTTCATCGCCGATCCGGTCATCCTCGACCTGATCGAGGAGAACCCCGAGGCCGCGCTCGATCCCGCCGGGACGGTGCTGCCCGAGCTGATCCGGCGTTCGGTCGAGGTCAAGGCGAAGGTGGTCGCGGCCGACCTCAAGGAGTCGAGCCTGCGCGAGATCCTCAACTACGGCCACACCCTCGGGCATGCCATCGAGCGTCGCGAGCGGTACCGCTGGCGTCACGGCGCCGCAGTGTCGGTGGGCCTGGTGTTCGCAGCCGAACTGGGCCGGCTCGCCGGGCGCCTCGACGACGCCACCGCCGACCGGCACCGCGCGATCCTCGAATCCGTCGGCCTGCCCACGACCTACGATCCCGACGCCTTCGGGGATCTGCTCGAGGGTATGCAGACCGACAAGAAGAACCGTGCCGGCATGCTGCGCTTCGTCGTCCTCGACGGACTCGCGAAGCCCGGCAGGCTCGAAGGACCCGATCCCACCCTGCTCGCGGCGGCCTACTCCGAGGTCGCGCGACAGGGCAAGGCCGACGCGGGAACCGTGCTGCTCTAGCAGTCACCTCGTCGACGAGGGTGGTCTCCACGACGGGTCGCGCCCGGTGAGTCCGATCAGGCGGTCCAGTGGCGACGCGTCGTCGCCCACCCGGACGGCAGGACCGAACAGACCACCCCCGTCGCCGACGCGTTCCGCCTCGGTGATGCTCTCCGCGAAGGCGGTGCACGCTGCGATCTCGTCGGACTCGCAGGTGTACGGCTGTCCCGTGGCGACCGCGAGATCCCAGCCGTGGACGACGAGTTCGTCGAGGGCGACGAGTCCGGCGACCGCCGCCGGAAGGTCGAGTCCGCCCGCGCGGGTCGTGCCCTCCCAGGCCGTGGGCTCTTTCCACGCCCGGCCGAGGTCGGCGAGCCGATCGGGTACGAGGCGACGCCAGTCCGGCTGTAGTTCGCTCGTGAGCTGCGGTGGGGTGTCGGTGTACGGTCCGTGGTCCTTGCGCGCTGCCGCCGTGAACGCGAGCGACAGTCCGAGCACATGGTCGACGAGCACCCCGACGGAAGTGTCGGAACACGGCGTCGGTCCTGTCAGCTGCGCGTCGTCGATGCCCGCCAGGATGCGCTCCATGCGGCGGGTGGCGGGAGTCAGGTCGAGCATCTCGGTGGTGTCGGTCATGGGAAGCTCCTCGAGGTCGGCTGTAGGTACCGACCGTCACCACCCGGAAAACTGAGCACCTGCCGCCTGCCGAGGGGCCTACTGCTTCGGATCGACCCTCGGGAACACCTCGGTGGGGGAGTCGTCGGTGCGCCAGGCAGGGTCGGCCTGCGCCGAACCCGCGGGCGCCGCCGCTCCCACACCTGCGGGCGCGTGGTGCTCCCGATGGACCGACCAGTCGTCGTCACGCGCGGCCTTGCGCTCGCTCCGGCGCGCGAAGAACCTGCCCGAGGTGACCGCGGCCATCGCCGGCAGGAACACCAGCAGCACGGTGAACGCGGCACCGGAGGTGATCTCGAAGAACAGGGACGTCACGCCCACCGGCACCGGGGTGACCGTATCGACGAGCCACGTGAGGACTCCGCCGACGATGGCGGTGACCGCGCCGGCGGCGAGCCAGCGCATCGTCAGGTCGTCGCCCTCGTCGGGGTCGGGATGCGCGCGGTGGTCGCGGATGCCGTCGAGACCGGCCCAGACGAACGCGGCGATCACCACCACGGCGAAGCCCA
>NZ_AJVB01000475.1:0-2981 GCF_000278445.1 Rhodococcus sp. R1101 | reverse complement strand
TCTTCTGCGCTTCCCCTCTTCCGGTCTCCTGGCCCTTCCGCCGTACTGCCCGGGTCCGTCAGCCGACGAACCGGAGATCCGTGATGGTCTCGCTCGCCACGAGCATGATGTAGAAGTCCGTGAGGATCAGGGTGCCCAGCGTGATCCACGCGAACTGCATGTGCCTGGCGTTGAGCCTCGACAGGAACGTCCAGATCCTGTACCGCACGGGATGTTTCGAGAAGTGCCGCAGCCGCCCTCCGGTGACGTGCCGACACGAATGGCACGAGAGCGTGTATCCCCAGAGCAGTATCACGTTGATCAGCAGGATGAGGTTGCCGAGCCCGATGCCGAATCCGCTCGGGCTACGGAAGGCCGCGATCATGTCGTAGGTGTTGATCAGTGACACCACGAAACCGGCGTAGAAGAAGTAGCGGTGCGAGTTCTGCAGGATCAGCGGCAACCGCGTTTCGCCGGTGTAGCGCCGGTGGGGTTCGGCCACCGCGCACGCGGGCGGCGACAACCAGAACGAGCGGTAGTAGGCCTTGCGGTAGTAATAGCAGGTCAGCCGGAAGCCGAGGAGAAACGGGAGCGAGAGGAACGCGAGCGGAATCCACATCGGGAGTTCGCCGACCCACGTTCCGAAGTGGCGGGCACCGTCCACGCAGGACGCGCTCACGCACGGAGAGTAGAACGGCGTCAGATAGTGGTAGTCCTCGACGTAGTAGGCGCTGCGCACGAACGATCGGATCGTCGCGTACACCACGAACACACCGAGGCCGAGCACGGTGAGTGCGGGGGTCTGCCACCAGCGGTCGTTCCGCAGCGTACGTGCGGCGATCCGTGCGCGGCCCGCGGAGCGGACGCCGGTCGCGGGCGTGCCGCGGGCCGCCGGTGCCGCCTCGGACGTGCTCACCGCGATCCGTGCAGCCCGCCGAGACCTTCGTCGTCCGTATCCGTTCCGCGGAACAACGAGTCGTCGTACGGCGTGTCGGGGATCGGGATGCGTTCACCGAGACTGTTGACGGCCTCGCGTGGAGGATGTTCGGCGAAATCGCGTATGTCGATATCGAGGCGTTCGAGGTCGTTCGCCAGCCTCCGGACGGGGGCTGCGTCCCCGTAGCGCGATCGTAGTGATCCGAGGCAGTGGCGCAGGTGGGCGGCGGTGCGCTGGAGTTCCTGCACTTCGCTGGTGGACATCCGTACCTCCGGGCCGAGCGGTCGGCATGTCGCGCCGGCCGACACGATGGGACAGGCCAGTTGCAGTGTGGCATCCATCACAGTACAGCGGAAGCTTCGCTCGCATGCCGTTTCGTCCGGAGCGGCGACGCCAGCCATTCGGAGGCCCGGACGGCGAAGCGGGCCGCGTCGATCGCCCCGCTGCCGGCCGGGATCCTGCCGAGCACGGGGACGCCGGTGACGTCCGGGAGGTCGTCGAGATTGCACTGTTCCGCCAGATCCGGTGCTGCAGGCCAGGATCCGATGATCACTCCCGGACAGGCGATCCCCGCCGCGCGGAGCGCGGCCACGGTGAGCGCCGTGTGGTTGAGCGTGCCCAGGCCTGCCGCCGCGACGACCACCGCGGGTGCGCCCAGCGCGGCTGCGACGTCGGCGAGAGTGAAGCCCCCGGCGCCGAGGCGGACGAGCAGGCCTCCCGCACCTTCGACCAAGGTGAGGTCGTGCTCGGCGTCGAGCGTCCGGACGGTGTCGACGATCTCCTCGAGGGTGAGCAGCGGGCGTCCGCTGCGCCGCGCGGCGGTGTCGGGTGCGAGCGGGTCGGGGTACCGAGCAAGTTCGACGAGGTGGACGGAGTCCCCGACCAGCCGGCGGACTTCCTGCAGGTCACCCGGGTCGTCGTCCGCCACACCGGTCTGGGCGGGCTTGCACACCGCCACCCGCAGCCCCGCCGCCACTGCGCTCGCGGCCAGCGCGGCGGTCGCGACGGTCTTTCCCACATCGGTCGACGTACCGGTGACGACGAGGATGCTCACGCCCGGGCCCCCGCGAGGACATCGGTGAGCACCTCGTCGACGAGTGCGCGTTCGTCGGCGGTGAGGTTCGCGCGGGCGGTCAGCCGCAGCCGCGAGGTGCCGGCCGGTACCGACGGCGGCCGGAAGCAGCCGACATGCACACCGCGTTCGCGGCACTGCGCAGCAGCATCGGCGGCGACGTGCGGGTCGCCGAGGATCACCGACACCACCGCGGACGGCGGTGCGTCGACGCCCGTGACGCGCGCGAGGTGCGCGGCCTGCTCGAGTACGGCCGCGGCACGGGCGGGTTCGGCGCGCAACACCTTCAACGCTCCCCGGGCGGCACCGACCGCGGCCGGTGCCAGGCCGGTGTCGAAGATGAACGTTCGGGCGGTGTCCACGAGGTGTTCGCGCACACGCCGGTCGGCCAGCACCGCCCCTCCTTGGGACGCAAGAGATTTCGACAGCGTCGCGGTGACGACCACGTCGGGTTCGCCGGCGAGGCCCATTTCGTGGACGAGTCCGCGGCCCCCCGCGCCGCGGACTCCCACACCATGGGCCTCGTCGACGAGGAGCAACGCGTCGTGCGAGCGGCAGATGCGGTGCAGCCGCCGCAACGGGGCGAGGTCTCCGTCGGTACTGAACACCGAGTCGGTCAGGACGAGCGCGCGCGCCTCGGTGCGGGTCGCGAGGGCGTGCGCGACCGCGTCGACGTCGTTGTGAGGAGTGACGACGATTCTCGAGCGGGACAGCCGGCACGCGTCGACGAGCGACGCGTGCCCCCCGGCGTCGGAGACGATCAGCGCGTCCTTGCCACCGAGGGCGGCGACGGCACCGAGATTCGCGGCGTATCCGCTCGAGAACACCAGACCGCTGTCTGCCCCGACGAAGTCGGCGAGTTCGCGTTCGAGCAGTTCGTGTTCGGCGGTGGTGCCGGTGACCAGCCGCGATCCGGTGGCACCGGCTCCCCAGCGCCGCAGTGCGGCGGTGGCCCCCGCGAGGACCTCCGAATGACGGGACAGACCGAGATAG
>NZ_AJVB01000474.1:0-2986 GCF_000278445.1 Rhodococcus sp. R1101 | reverse complement strand
GCCGCGCGAGCCGCGCAGAAGTCGGTGGCCGCCGCCCTGCCGGGCCACTCCTCGGACGGGCACACGGCGGAGGCGCTGCACACGGTCGCCGAACGGGTGAAGGCACTGACAGAGGAGGCCGGCGAGCAAGGTGGCCATCTCCTGGAGATCGCCAAGGAGCGTGGGCCGGAAATCGCAGAGGTGGCGCGCGAACGCGGCAGCGGACTGCTCGAGGTCGCCCGCGACCGCGGTCCGGTGCTGACCGAGCGGGCGCGCGATCGCAGCGCCGAGATCCTCGGTGTGGCCCGCGAACGCGCTCCCGAACTCGCCGAAGGCGCCCGTGAACGCGGCACCGAACTGCTCGAGCTTGCGCGGGAGCGTACCCCCGAGATCGCCGACGCCGCCCGCAAGCGCGGCTCGAAGCTGTGGGACACGACGGTCGATCGCAGCTCGGAGTGGGCGAAGCTCGCCGAGGAACAGTCCGCGATCCTCAATGCCCGGGCGCACGTCGCCGCGGAGAAGGCGCGCTTGCGTGCCGAGGCTGCGCGCAAGCAGGGCACGAAGGCGGAGAAGAAGCTGGCGAAGAACCTCAGGGCGCTCGAGAAGAACATCGAGAAGAAGAAGTAATCGAGTACGGCACAGCAGTGCGGGCGTGCGACTCGGTCGCACGCCCGCACTGCTGTGACCAGGATTTCTGCCTGTTTTCTTACGGCGACGACTAGACTTCTCGGGCACTTTCGTCAGCGCACCATCCTGCGCACGGCGGAGCGATCTCGTCCTGTCTATCCCGAGGAGTCCCTGTGCCGGTTGATGGCGCGTCCCATCCGGAGCTCGATCGCGAGCAGGCCTACGTGGCGATGCTCTACACGCATCTCGACGGGCTGCGCGACTACGCCCGGACTCGGTTGACCCGCGTGCTGAAGGAGACGGGAGGCACTCCGCAGGCACGCAGCGAGCGCGAGTCCTTCACGCAGATGTACACCGAGGACATCGCGAAGTACGACGCCGCCGAGCACGGCTTGTGTTTCGGCCGCATCGACGTCCGCGACGACGGCACCGATGCGGCAGTGACGACCGAGGACGGCGCGGAGACCCGGTACATCGGTCGGCTCGGCATCCTCGACGAGGACAACGACTACGAGTCGCTGCTGCTCGACTGGCGGGCACCGCAGGCCCGCCCGTTCTACCTCGCCACCCCCGCCGCTCCCGACGGGGTCGTACTGCGACGTCATATCCGCAGCCGCAGCCGGACCGTCACCGCTCTGCACGACGAATATCTCGACCTCGACGCCGCCCTCGAGCATGCCGATACCCAGGCGGCGGGGGGTGTGGCCGGTGAGTCGGCGTTGCTCGCCGCGCTGAACGCCGCGCGCACCGGGCAGATGCACGACATCGTGGCGACCATCCAGGCCGAACAGGACACGGTCATCCGCTCGGAGCATCGCAGCGTGCTCGTCGTCCAGGGCGGTCCGGGAACCGGCAAGACCGCGGTGGCGCTGCACCGGGCGGCCTACCTGCTCTACACCTACCGCAAGCAGCTGGCCAAGAGCGGCGTACTCATCGTGGGCCCGAACAGCCGCTTCCTCGACTACATCGGTCAGGTGCTGCCCTCGCTCGGTGAGACCGGAGTGCTGCTCTCCACGGTCGGTGATCTGTATCCGGGGGTGACGCCGACCGTCGCGGACAGCCCGGAGGGCGGCGAGCTCAAAGGTTCCCTGGACATGGTGAAGGTGCTCGAGAAGGCCGTCCGCGACCGGCAGGAGGTGCCCCGCTCCCCCGTGCACCTGAGCTTCGACACCTATGCGCTCACGCTCGACCGCAAGATCGTCACCCGCGCACGCGGTCGCGCTCGGTCGTCCCGCCGACCGCACAACCTCGCCCGGCCGATCTTCGTGGGCGGGGTGATCGACGCACTCGCCGATCAGCTCGCGGGGATCATCGGATCGAATCCGCTCGGCGGCGCGAATCTGTTGAGCCGGGAGGACATCCAGGACATCCGGTCCGAGATGCGTTCGGACCGTGACATCATCACTGCGATCGACGCATTGTGGCCGGAACTGTCCCCGCAGCAAGTACTCTCGGATCTGCTGGCTTCGCGCGACCGGATCGCGTCGGCGGCTCCGGCGTTGTCCGACGAGCAGATCGACGCGCTGTACCGCCCCGACGCACCGGGACGTTTCAGCGCGGCCGACGCTCCCCTGCTCGACGAACTCGCCGAACTGCTCGGTGTCGACGACGCCGCCGAGCGCGAACGCGCGAAGCGGCGCTGGCGCAAGCAGATCGCCGACGCCCAGGGTGCACTCGACATCCTCACCGGTTCGGCGCCGCAGGATCTCGAGGACGATCTCGATCCGGAGCTGCTCATGGCATACGACCTCATCGATGCCACTCAGCTCGCCGAACGGCAGAACCACCGCCGCCACGAGACCACGGCCGAACGCGCGGCGGGTGATCGCACGTGGACCTACGGTCATGTGATCGTCGACGAGGCGCAGGAGCTGTCCGCGATGGCGTGGCGAACGATCATGCGCCGCATCCCGAATCGCTGGATGACCCTGGTGGGCGATACCGCACAGACCGGTGATCCGGCGGGAACCGAGTCGTGGCAGCAGATCCTCGAACCGTATGTCGCGAACCGGTGGAAGAAGACCGAGCTGACCGTCAACTACCGCACGCCGGCGGAGATCATGCGCATCGCACATGCGGTGCTGGCCGAGATCGATCCCGATCAGGTGCCGCCGCAGTCGGTGCGCGAATCCGGTTTCGAGCCGTGGGCGCAGCAGGTCGACGCGGAGGCGCTGTCGGCGACCGTGCGGGCCGCTCTCGACGCCGAGACCGGCCCGGGCACGACGGCCGTGCTCGCGCCCGCACGCCTCGTACGCGAATGGGAACCTCTCGCATCCGAGTCGGTCACGGTCGCGACCGTCAAGGAGGTCAAGGGCCTGGAGTTCGATGCGGTTCTGCTCGTCGAACCGGCCGAGATCCTCACCGACTCGTCGCGCGGGAC
>NZ_AJVB01000473.1:0-3003 GCF_000278445.1 Rhodococcus sp. R1101 | reverse complement strand
GTGAGAAGTTCGGCGTGACGCCCGTATGCCGGAAGCAGGCCCGCAGCGGACGGGACGTCCGGCTCGCGCGTGGTGAACCGTGCCAGTGCCCCGAGCCGGACCGAACCGCGGTCGCCCGGCCGCAGCCGGAGTACCAGCGTCGACGCCGACGTCGGATGTGCCCACACCGCGGCGGTGTGGTGCCGGTCGATCCGTCGGGGTTCGAACATCCCTCCGGAATCGAAGGCGGAGGACAACGCGACGTGCCGGTGCGTCGGTACCCATTCCGCTGCCGGCACACCGTGGGAGATGCGCAGGGCCGCCTGTTCGATCTCGTTCGCGTTCAGCAGCCGCGCGGCGTATCCGTCGTCGCCGAGTGCGCGGATCACACGCCGCCCCGCGGCGACGACCGTGCGCGCGGCGCCCTCGGAGCCGCCGCCCCGGCGGGCCGCGGCGGCCGCACAGGAGGTGACATCGAGGCGGAGCATCCACCCGGACCGTGCGTTCGGCAGCGGCAGGAAGCGGGCCGAGCAACTGCGCGTAGGCCTGTCCGGCGGGCGTCGAGTCGAGAACCCGACGCCCCTGCACCACGACGTCGATCCCGTCGAGGACGACATCGTGCCGGTACAGGCATGCGGCGATCGCACTCAGGGGGAGTGTTCGTCCCGATTCCTCGCTGTCACGGCCGAGCCTGGTGATCCTGCCGGCCGGTGGCGCGAGCTCGAGGACGACGGTCGCGTACGGGCCGTCCCATCGCACCCCCACCGGGCCTGCCGGCCCGGCGTGGAAGTCGCGGAGGACACCCGACACGGGGACGCCGCCGGGGCGGCGCAAGACGGTTGCGATCCAGTCGGCTGTACCGCGTCCGCCGATCCGGAGGAGGCACGCCGCGGCGACCGGCACGGCGATCGCACAGGCCACCCACGCGGACGACCCCAGCGCCACCGCGAGCACCCCCATGCCGACGGCCACGCACTGCGCCCCCGTCAACCGGACTGCGACACGACTTCTCGCTTCACCTGCCGCGGTGACGATTCGCGCGTCCCCCGACGCCGTCACGAATTGCGCGTGCTCCGACGCGGTCACGAATTGCGCGTGCTCCGACGCGGTCACGAATTGCGCGTGCTCCGACGCGGACACGGTCCGTTGCATCGATCCCCCCGAACGACGGCCGGCAATGATGTCGACGCGGTACCGGCCTTCCCCCTGTGCCGCGCGGCGCGCGTGCGATGAGCGCCCGACAGGACTGTACTGTGTTGCGCCAGAGAGCGTGCCGTACGGGGGGAGATCGATGGCAGCGCAACCGACCACACGGTGGCAGGTCAGTGGATACCGGTTCCTGGCACGACGCATGGATCATGCGTTGGTGCGGGGCGACGTACGGATGATCCACGACCCCATGCGTTCCCAGTTCCGGGCATCGGTCGTCGGAACGGTCGTCGCGTGTGTCGTGCTGGGAGGCTGTGCCGCACTCGCCCTGTTCCGTCCCCAGGATCGGATCGGTGATGCCGCCGTCGTCGTCGGACGAGACTCCGGTGCGCTCTACGTCGCGATCGACACGACCTTCCACCCCGTCCTGAACCTGGCGTCGGCGCGGTTGATCCTCGGAGCTCCGGCAGAGCCGGCGGTCGTGGCCGACGAGGAACTGACGAAGCGTCCGCGCGGCCCGCTCGTAGGGATACCGGGTGCGCCGTCCTCCCTGGTCCACGACGCGGAGGACACGCCCTGGACGGTCTGCGACGTCGCCGATCCCGACGGCCTGCAGTCCTCGACCACCGCCGTGCTCGCGGGCACCCCCGATCATCGGACGGGATCGGTGCTCGCCGACGACGAGGCGCTCCTCGTGACGGCGGACGGCAGGTACCACCTGCTCTACGAGGGCAGACGCGCCGAGATCGATCCGAACGACCGGTCGCTCGTGCGACTGCTGGGCGTCGACATCTCCCGCGCACGACCCGCGAGTGCCGGACTGCTCGCCGCCGTCCCGGAGGTGCCGAGGCTGACCGCACCTCCCATCGCCGGAGCCGGGGGTCCGCCGGTCGCGCCGATCCCGGGTGCGCGCATCGGGTCGGTCGTCGCGGTGTCCGAACCCGACGGCCAGAGTTTCCACGTGGTGCTCGGGAACGGTGTGCAGGAGGTGTCGCGGGCCACCGCGCACCTCATCCACTTCTCGGATTCGCAGGGGGCACCGGAGATTCCGGTGGTACCGCCCGACGTCCTCGCGGCCGCGCCGACGGTGCACGAACTCCCGGTCGACACCTTTCCCGAGTCCGTCCCGCGGATCGTCGACCCGGGGGAGAGCCCGGTGGCCTGCTCGACCTGGCAACCCGACGCGGGTGAGGACGACCGACACCGGTCGTCGCTGCGACTGTCGGCGGGGACCGCGCTGCCCGTGGGGAAGGACGCCGTGCCCGTGACCCCGGCTCAGGCCGACGGTGCGGGACCCCAGGTCGACGCGATCCACATTCCGCCGGGCCGTGGCCGATACGTGCAGGCCACCTCGCTGACCTCCGACACCGACCGACTCGGGTCGTTGTTCTACGTTGCCGACACCGGTGTGCGATACGGCATCACCGATGCGGCCGCCGCTGCGGCGCTCGGCTTCACGGATCCACCCGTGCGGGTCCCGTGGCCCGTCCTGCAGTTACTTGCTCCGGGACCCACGCTCGGCCGGGAGCAGGCGCTGCTCGCACACGACGGTGTCGCTGCCGATCCGGGAGCGGTCCCCGTGCGGGCGGACAACCGGCCGTCAGGTCCGTGACCGGGTGAGGCGTCGTGCCGGTGCGGTGAGGACGAGAACGAGGACGGTCACGGTGAGCACGGCCGCAGCCGAGCCCAGCGCGATGCTGCGCGGCCGGTGATCCGGTACCGGGGGAGAGCTCGGTTCGTCCACGGACACCGCCGGCACCGGCGCCGCGCGATCGGCCGGCAATGGGGCGGTGACGGCCGCGAGCGGATCGACGACACCGTGCCCCACCCGTGGATTCCACCCTTCCGCGGGGGAGTGGGCGGTCCTCTCGATGC
>NZ_AJVB01000472.1:0-3010 GCF_000278445.1 Rhodococcus sp. R1101 | reverse complement strand
GTGAGCCAGAATGGCCGTCCAGTAGTCCTGATCGCCGACAAGCTTGCGCAGTCGACCGTCGACGCGCTCGGTGACGGTGTCGAGGTGCGCTGGGTGGACGGCCCCGACCGCCCCGCCCTTCTCGCGGCCGTGCCCGAGGCCCAGGCGTTGCTGGTCCGCTCCGCGACCACCGTCGACGCCGAGGTGCTCGCGGCGGCACCCAACCTCAAGATCGTCGGTCGTGCCGGTGTCGGCCTCGACAACGTCGACATCGCCGCTGCCACCGAGCGCGGCGTGATGGTCGTCAACGCGCCCACCTCCAACATCCACTCCGCCGCCGAGCACGCGGTCGCCCTGCTCATGTCCGCGGCCCGCCAGGTCCCCGCCGCCGACCGCACCCTGCGTGAGCGCACCTGGAAGCGGTCGAGCTTCAACGGCACCGAGATCCTCGGCAAGACGGTCGGCGTCGTCGGCCTCGGCCGTATCGGGCAGCTGTTCGCCCAGCGTCTCGCGGCCTTCGAGACCCATGTCATCGCGTACGACCCGTACCTGCCGGCCGCTCGTGCCGCACAGCTCGGCATCGAGCTCGTCGACATCGACGAACTCGTCGCCCGCGCCGACTTCATCTCCGTGCACCTGCCCAAGACCAAGGAGACCGCCGGCCTGATCAACGCCGAACGCTTGACCAAGGCCAAGGACGGCGTGATCATCGTCAACGCCGCTCGTGGTGGCCTGATCGACGAGGACGCCCTGTACGACGCGCTCGTCGGCGGCAAGGTGCGAGCTGCCGGCCTCGACGTCTTCGAGACCGAACCGTGCACCGATTCGAAGCTGTTCGATCTCGACAACGTCGTCGTCACCCCGCACTTGGGCGCCTCCACCGCCGAGGCCCAGGACCGCGCCGGTACCGATGTCGCGAAGAGCGTGCTGCTCGCCCTCGCCGGCGAGTTCGTGCCCGATGCCGTCAACGTCTCCGGTGGCCCCGTGGGCGAGGAGGTCGCGCCGTGGCTCGAACTCGTCCGCAAGCTCGGCCTGCTCGCCGGTACCCTCTCGCCCGAGGCAGTGCAGAACGTCCAGGTCGTCGTCAGCGGTGAGCTCTCCGCCGAGAACGTCGACATCCTCGGTCTGGCGGCCCTCCGCGGCCTGTTCTCGGCGAGCAGCGACGAGCCGGTCACCTTCGTCAACGCCCCCAAGCTCGCGGAGCAGCGTGGCGTGACCGTCGAGGTCGACAAGGTCAGCGAGGCCACCACGCACCGCAGTGCCGTCGAGGTCCGCGCCGTGGCGCCGGACGGACACGTCACCTCCGTGGCGGGTGCCCTCACCGGCCTGCAGCAGGTCGAGAAGATCGTCAACATCAACAGCCGCAGCTTCGACCTCCGCGCCGAGGGCCACAACCTGATCGTCCACTACCAGGACCGCCCGGGTGTCCTCGGAACGCTCGGCACCGTGCTCGGCAACGCGAGCATCGACATTCAGGCCGCGGCCCTGAGTCAGGACGCGGAGGGCCCCGGCGCGACCGTGATCCTGCGCGTCGATCGCCCCGTCGGCGACGCCGAGGTCGAGCAGATCACCCAGGCGCTCGAGGCGCGGGTCGCCCAGGTCGACCTGTCCTGATCGTTTCGTTCTCCATCATCCGGTGGCCGCGACCGTGTCTGCACGGTCGCGGCCACCGTCGCACAGGAAGTGAGTAGTGCTCATGAAACTTGCGGTCATCCCCGGTGACGGCATCGGTGTCGAGGTCACAGCGGAAGCGCTGAAAGTGCTCCGCGCGCTCGTCCCGGACCTCGCGACGACCGAGTACGACCTCGGCGCCCGCCGGTACAACACGACGGGTGAACTGCTGCCCGATGCCGATCTCGCCGCGATTCGCGAGCACGACGCGATCCTTCTCGGCGCCATCGGTGATCCGTCGGTCACCCCCGGTGTCCTCGAACGCGGTCTCCTCCTGAACATGCGGTTCGCGCTCGACCACCACGTCAATCTCCGTCCGGCACGGCTGTACCCGGGAGCGAAGTCGCCGCTCGCCGCCGACCACGAGATCGATTTCGTCGTCGTCCGTGAAGGCACCGAGGGGCCGTACACCGGTAACGGGGGAGCGATCCGGGTGGGAACGCCGCACGAGATCGCTACCGAGGTGTCGGTGAACACCTGGTTCGGAGCCGAGCGTGTGGTGCGGTACGCCTTCGAGCTCGCGCAGACCCGCCGGAAGCACCTGACGCTGATCCACAAGACCAACGTCCTGTCCAACGCCGGTGCGATCTGGACACGGGCCATCGAGACGGTGGGGAAGGAATTCCCCGACGTCACGACGGCCTACTGCCATATCGATGCGGCGACGATCTACATGGTCGACGACCCGTCGCGGTTCGACGTCATCGTGACCGACAATCTGTTCGGCGACATCGTCACCGACCTCGCCGGTGCGGTGACCGGTGGCATCGGTCTGGCCGCGAGCGGCAACATCGATGCTTCCGGCACCAACCCGTCGATGTTCGAGCCCGTCCACGGTTCGGCTCCGGACATCGCCGGCAAGGGCATCGCCGATCCCACTGCGGCGATCCTGTCCACCGCACTGCTGCTGCGCCATCTCGGACGCGAGCAGGACGCTGCCCGCGTCGAGCGAGCCGTCGAGGCCGATCTCTCGACTCGTGGCACCGGTCCGATCGTGACCACCGAGATCGGCGACCGCATCACCGCCGCGCTCTGACGTTCCCGTGTGGCTCCGTCGGGTACCTGCCGGAGCCACACGGTCCGTCAGTCTTTCGGCACCACCGGAACCGCCGCCGCCGGAGCCACTGCGGCCAGCGCGAAGGCGATCGGAAACCCGGCCGCGGCGATGAGGCCGCCGAACACGGGCCCGACCGCCGCGGCGAACACGAACTGTCCCGTGTTCTGGATCCCGAGTGCACGACCTCCCCAGAACGGTCCGGCGATCTCGGCCACGGCGGTGAACGCCAACCCGTTCGGGGCCGACGTCAGTATCGACGCGACGAGCAGGACACCCACGGCGATCGGCGAGTTCGTCCACGCC
>NZ_AJVB01000471.1:0-3017 GCF_000278445.1 Rhodococcus sp. R1101 | reverse complement strand
CGCCGCCGGTGGGGTGCGCGAACGGAAGCTGAGCGAACCGGAAGCGGAGGTGCTGTTGAGCCTGCTCGACGCGGCGTTGTCGGCGCGAGTCCCCGTGAGGGGCCGGGTGCGCAGCGACGATGTCGCCTCCGGCACCCAGAACGGGGTCGAGCTCACACTCCGCCCGAGCGGCGAGTCCACCGTGGTGCACACCGCACGGGGGCGCCTGTATCTGGACGGTCTGTCGGTGGAGGTGCGGTGAGGGCGCGTTCGATCCCGTCGGTCGAGTTGGATTCGTATCAGCGTGCTGCCCGGCTGGTGCTCACCCACCATCTCGTCACCGCGACCTTCCCCGACCGTGCGGCGCTGGCGACGGTGCGCCGCTGGGCCACCGAGTTGCGCGACGATCTGCTCGCCACCTTCGGATACCGGCTCGAGGTCACCGAGACCACCGCGCGGCTGTTCACCGTCGCCGATCGTCTCGACGCGGGTGCGGGCACGTCGACGCACACGGGTCGGCCGTTCGACCGTCGCCGGTACGCCTATCTCGCGTTGGCGATTGCGGCGCTCGGTCGTGGTGCCGGCCAGATCACCCTGTCCGAACTCGCCGAGCACGTCGCCTCCGAGGCGGGTCGGGTGAACGGTGTCGAACTCGAGACCGAACGCGCCGCCGATCGCGATGCCTTCGTCGACGCCGTGACCTGGCTCGGTGTGCGCGGCGCTATCACTCTCGCCGACGGTGATGCCGGTGGGTGGGCGAGCGACCCCGAGCGCGGTGAAGCGCTCTACGATGTCGACCGTGCGGTCGTGCACGCCCTGTTCCGGCCACCGCGGGCGTTGCAGCATCTCGAATCGGTGCGCGGTCTGCTCGGCAATGCGGGTGCCCCGCATTCGGATACGGCGGAGGTTCGGCGGCGGGTGCGACGCGCAGTGGTACAGCGCCCCGTGGTCTACGCCGACGACCTCGAGGAGGACGAGGCGCTGCAGCTGGCGTTGCGCCGCACCACCGACGACGTGGAGTTGCTGACCGGCCTCGTCTGCGAGCGTCGCGCCGAAGGCGTTGCGCTGGTGGACACTTCGGGACGACTGTCGGATCTTCGGTTCCCGAACACCGGGACGGTCGCGCAGGTCGCCCTGCTGCTGGCCGGAGAGATGTGCGACCGCGTCCTCGACCCCGACGCCCCGGCCCCGCCCCGGTTGCCGGTCCCCGCCGAGGCACACGACGCCCTCGTCGCCGCCGTCGATGCCGCGATCCCGAGGTCGACGGTGTTCACCCCGCTCGCGCTGTCCGACACTCCGATACCGCACGAGCAGACCGAGAACGACGACACTCGCGCACCGCTCGAGCATCCTTTGCTCGAGGATTCGTGGCTGGCAGGCACCGTCGGGCGTCTCGTCGACATCTACGGCCGGACCTTCGCCGCGCAATGGCAGGCCGACCCCGCCGGACTGACCGAAGCCGCGGTGGACATGCTCGACCGGCTGCGGCTGGTGGCCCGGGTGGCGGGCGGGGTGCTCGTCCTGCCCGCGATCGCGCGCTTCCGCGGCGTGACGGTCAGTGTGCGGGAACGGGATCCGGAGATCGACCTGTTTCCCGAGCCCACCCCGCCGACAGTCCCCGACCCTGATACGACCCCGACGGAGATCTCATGAGCAGCGCCCGATTCCGCCCCACGCGTGCCGGGATCATCAACCTGTGGGACTACCGCGACCAGGAGTTCTCGTTCGCCGACGGACGACTGGTGCTGCGCGGACCGAACGGGTCGGGCAAGACGAAGGCCCTCGAGGTGCTGTTCCCCTTCGTGCTCGACGGCCGCATCGAACCGCGACGCCTGAACCCGTTCGCCGGCGAGGAACGCACCATGCGCTCGAATCTGCTGTACCGGGGGCAGGACAGCGCCCACTCCTATGTGTGGATGGAATTCTGCCGCGGTCGCGCCGACGACCCGGAGGCCGTCACCGTCGGCATCGGCATGCGCGCCACCCGCGGCAACGACAAGGTCACCCGCTGGCACTTCGTCGTCGACGGCCGTGTGGGCGTGGACTTCTCACTCCTCGACGACGAGGACCGCCCGCTCACCCGCAAGCAACTCGCCGACCGGATCGGGGCCGACGCGATCACCGATCGCCCCGTCGACTACCGGGGCGCGATCGACGCACGCATGTTCGGACTGGGCGCGCAACGCTACGACCAGCTGATCAACCTGATCTTGACGCTGCGCCGCCCGCAGCTCGCCAAGAACCTCGATCCGAAGGGCTTGTCGCAGGCCCTGACCGACGGACTCCGCCCCCTCGACGACGACCTCATCGTCGAGGCCGCCCGCTCGTTCTCCGCCATCGAGGAAGTCGAGCGCACACTCGAATCTCTCGCGGCCGCCGACGACGCGGCGCAGCAGTTCGTCAAGGTGTACTCGAAGTACATCCGTCAGCAGGCCCGCACCGCTGTGGACAAGGTCGCCATTCGTCTCGGGGTGGTCGACACGGCGGTCCGTTCGCTGCGTGAGTCGTCCGAGGCCCGCACCGAGGCCGCCGCCGCACGCACCGCCTCGGAGGAACAGCTCCTGGTGGCCGAACGCGACCACGAACAAGCGCGCACCACCCTCGAGGCACTCCACCGCTCGAGCGCCTACGAAGGCAAACAGCAGCTCGACGACCTCGCGTCGGCGGTGAAGAACCTCGAGCGCACCACCGCCGCGCAGGCCGAGCAGGCGAACCGCGCCCAGGCCGTGGTGGCCGACCGGCTCCGCGATCACGACAGTGCCCGCGACGCGCTGGAGACGGCGACGGCGATGCGCCGTCGCACCGAGGACGGGTTGAGTGCGGCAGCCGAGGACGCCGGCATCACGTGGAGAGGTCTCGACGGCATCGAACGGACCGAGCAGCTCAACGCGGCGGTCGACGCGCTCGCCGAGGAACGTGACGCCGACGTGCGCGCCGTGCGCAGTGCACTGTCCCATCTCGACGGTGCCGCCGCGGCGCGATCACGGGCCGAAGCCGCGGCGGTGCGTGCCCGAGCGCAACGCGACACCGCGTCGGCC
>NZ_AJVB01000470.1:0-3039 GCF_000278445.1 Rhodococcus sp. R1101 | reverse complement strand
TGCAGATCATGCAGTCCATCGGTGATCTGATGATCCGCAGGCTCGCGCACCGGCGGTGACACCCGGGAGCCGGGCGCACCACCGGTGGCGTCCGGCTCAGCGGTCGAGCTTCGCGATCGCCTCGTCGATGAGCGGGATGTAGCGGTCGATCGCCCACGGCACGGTGAGCGGATTGATGATCGACGAGCCGGTGACGAAAGGTTGTTCCTTCGGCGCGACCAGCGACCCGCGGGCGACCGCCGGGATCTGCCGGTAGACCGGCTGGGCTTCGATCTCGGCGCGGTTCGCCGGGTCGGAGTAGAAGGTGAAGATCAGGTCCGATTCGGACAGCAGGCCGGCGTTCTCGAGACCGATGACCGCGGAGTCGGTGCCCTCGGTCTCTTCGAGCGTCTCCGCGACCGGGTCGACCGTCAATCCGAGTCCGCGGACCATCGCCACCCGTTGTTCATCGGGCATGAACACCCCGAGCGTGCCGGGGCCGGTGTTGTAGATGTAGGAGAACGTCACGTCGGCGTACTCGGGATGGGCCGCCGCGGCGGCCTCGAAGGTGTCCTCGATCTCGGTGATCAGGCCGAGGGACTCCTCGTGCCGGCCGAGGGCGGTGCCGATGGTCTCGATCTGGTCCTGCCAGGTGATCGTCCACGGCAGTTCGGGATAGGCGACGGTCGGGGCGATCGCGGACAACAGGTCGTACTGTTCCTGCGTGATCCCGGACCACGGAGCAAGGATGACGTCCGGCGCGAGTCGGGCGATCGCCTCGACGTCCACCTCGGCTCCGCCGGTGAACTGTTCGGGCAGCGGCTCGCCGCGCTCGGTCAGTTCCTCGTGGATCCAGGGCAGGTATCCCGTTTCGTCGCTGCCCCAAGGATATTCCTCCACACCGATCGGGGTGACACCCAATGCGATCGCCGTCTCGGCCGAGCCCATCCCGAGCGTGACGACCCGTTCGGGTTGCGCGTCGATCTCGGCGGTCCCCAGTGCGTGTTCGATCACGACGGGCTCGAATTCGCCGGTGGGTGAGTCGTTCGGCTCGATGTCGGCTCCGGACGAGCATGCCGTGAGGGCGACGGCGGCGGCGACCAGCACGGCGGTCGCGCGCGGAATGTGCATCAGGGCTGCCGGGCGAGGCTCGCGGCCGGGGCGCAGGGATCGGAGTTTCATGGGTACCTCTCGGCGATGGGGGGCAGATCAAGAGGTGAGCCTAACCTTCTTTCAAGCCCGTCGGTGACCGGCAGATTTCAGGGTGCCTGTCGGATTCGTGATGTCCCACAAACAGATCACGAGACGCATGTCACATTTGATAGTATTCTGTTATCGAAACCGCTCACGGCCCGAGCGGAGAAGGGAATGGCCGTAACCGGCTCCCGCGGGGGTTCGCTCGTCACCGACAATTCGTCGACAGGGATGGTGAGTGGACGCGGGGGTGCGGGAGGGGTCGTTCCGGGGAGGAACGGAGATGCTCATGGTTGCATCCACAGGCAAGAGGTCCGATTCGATACCACGCTCGAGTCGGCGAATTCTCGCGATCATCGCGCTCACGGGAATGCTCACGATCGGTTTCCTGGCGGCGGTGTTCACCGGGTCCTACCTGATCGGCGGCGCGTTCGCCATGCTGACCGGTGCGTGCATCGTCCTGGCACACCTGATGATCGCGCCCGCCTCGATCATCCACGACGACGAGGCGGAGACGGCTGCCCGTTCCGATGTCCGGGGGCGGTGGCATCTTCTCGGAAGCGGATCCTGATCTCGGGCTCCGTCTCCGTACCGCCCCGCGACACGCGGGTTCCCCGGGCGAACCACCGGACTCGGCTAGCATCGTGCCCGTGACCGACTCGCTGCGCATCCTCGTCTACAGCGACGATGCGACCGTGCGGCAGCAGGTTCGTGATGCCCTCGGTACCCGCCTGCACCCGGATCTGCCCCCGCTCGACTATGTGGAGGTCGCGACACCACCGGTCGTCGTCGAACGCATGCATGCCGGCGACATCGATCTCGCCGTGCTCGACGGTGAATCCGCTCCGGCCGGCGGAATGGGGATCGCGAAGCAGCTCGAGGACGAACTCGACTCGTGTCCGCCGATCGTCGTCCTGATCGCCCGCGCCGACGACGAATGGCTGGCCCGCTGGTCGGGCGCCGAGGTGGCGCTGCGGCATCCGGTCGACCCGATCCGGCTCGGCCGGCAGGTCCTTGCTCTGCTCACCTCTCGCTCCCGCCACTCCTGACTCTTCGGGCGCGGCCGGCAGACCGCGAACCTGTATGAGGGGAGGGGAATCTACCCTCCTTCCCGGTGCGGAGCAGCCCGACACGCCGCCCCGAATCGGGGGTGTGAAATCGCGACAAGTCCGACGCGAACACCACTAGTGTGTGCCGTAACTCACATGCCGGCCCTGGGGCGAGGACCCCCGGTGCACGGCGGAGTGGGTGCGCGGGCGACGAGAAGGCCCGCGGCCGGATTCGCGCGAGGAACCGGAGGTGGCATGAACGCCTACGTACCGATCCTGGTACTCGGTGGCATCGCGCTGGCCTTCGCGGTTTTCTCCGTCGCGGTGGCGAGCCTCGCGGGTCCGAGCCGATACAACCGCGCCAAACTCGACGCCTACGAGTGCGGCATCGACCCGACGCCCCAGCCGGTGGGTGGTGGCCGCTTCCCGGTGAAGTACTACCTCACCGCGATGCTGTTCATCATCTTCGACATCGAGATCGTCTTCCTGTACCCGTGGGCGGTCCACTTCGACGCGCTCGGCGTCTTCGGTCTGGCAGCGATGGCGCTGTTCATGTTCAACGTCTTCGTCGCCTACGCCTACGAGTGGAAACGAGGAGGCCTGACATGGGACTGACGCCCCACATGCACGCCCGGACCTGTTGTACCCGAATCGGTTACGCGACCCGTACGGCGGTCGTCCGGTCCGTCCGATTCCGGGGGGAGTGACAGGTCATGGGCATCGAGGAGAAGGTTCCCAGCGGTTTCCTGCTCAGCACCGTCGAGACACTCGCCGGGTTCGCACGCAAGGGTTCACTGTGGCCCGCCTCCTTCGGGCT
>NZ_AJVB01000469.1:0-3040 GCF_000278445.1 Rhodococcus sp. R1101 | reverse complement strand
AGGGCGATCGCCTGGTGCCCCTGTTCGGACCGGCGCAGGACGACGGTGGCGAGCAGGGTGAGCGCGGCATCGACATCTGCGGTGGCCGCGGTGTCGTCGCCTTCGGCCGCGACCTGGCCGGGCGCGTTCTTGGCCCGTTCGACTGCGGTGCGGGCGTGTTCGAATGCGCGCCCGCGACCCGCTCGGGTCTGTTCGGGCAGGGGGGTCTCCACCGCGCCGATCCCTACCCCGATGCTCCAGTGTTCCCGGCGGAGCAGCTCGAGGACGAGATCGACGACGAGGGCGGGATCGTCGGCGACAGCCTGGACCTCGTCGCCTGCGGTGCGATCGAACCGGCGGACCAGCGGCAGGTCGTCGAGGGCCATGAGCAGGTCCTCGACCCGATCCACGTCTCGCCGGCTTCCGCGCTGATCGACGGTGAGCACGAACATTGGTCAATCGTGGAGCCTTGACCTCTGAAAATCAAGCCTCCATGCTTGACCTCGTGGTGGGTGCTGCCGTATCGGCGGCATCGAGCGCGGAGCCCGCAGGTACGGGTAGGCGCGCTTCGAGGAGCAATCCCGCCACACCGAGCGCGATGCATACGCCCGTGATCACCATCAGCCGCGGATCGGTCTGCCCGGTGAGAGCGTCGCCGAGGAGCACGATCGCTACGGTGCCCGGCAGGATGCCCACGACCGTGGCGAGCGTGTAGGGCACGAGGCGGACCGCCGAGACGGCGCAACAACAGTTCACGACGAAGAACGGGGCGGCGGCGATCAACCGTAGCGAGCCGACCGCGAGCCATCCGCGGCGTGCCAGCCGCAGGTCGATCGCTTTCGCCGCCGGGTGCGTGAGACGCGATTCCACGGCCTTCCGCCCGATGGCCCGCACGAGCAGGAACGCGAGGACGGCGCTGACCGTGGAGGCGGCGACCGTCACGCCGATGCCGACAGTGCTGCCGAACAGCACGCCGGCACTGAGGGTGAACACCGTGCGCGGCACCGGGGCGATCGTCACGAGCGCGTGGACGGCGAAGAACGTCAGGGCCAGGGCGGGGCCGTGCACCGATTCGGACCACTGCCGGATCTGGGCGATCGATGGATGTGGCACCACGAGAGCTGCCACGACGAGTGCCGCCACCAGGGCGAGAATTCCGAGCACTCTGCGGTCTGCGGCAAGCCTCGTCACGGATGCCCACACTACCGGGCGACGCGTCCGCTTCCCCCGGAGCAGAGCCGGGAAGTGCGCACGATACCGTTTCATTCGAGGACGTCATTATCGAGCGCTAGGAAAACTGTGGTGATCCCCACAACGACCGCACGGTGTGTAGGGATAGCATCACACCGACGGCAACCTACCCTTTTCGAGGTTGCCCACCTCCGGCCGACAACGCCGTCCGTACAAAGCCTGCAAACCCGCAGTAGGAGGAATCGCCCGTGTCATTAGCTGCAGAAGCCGAGGATGCCGCGCGCGCATATGCGCAGTGGCAGGACGCGGTGGCGGGGGTGTTGGCCAAGTCCCGACGCGTCGACCCGGCCGAACTCGGCCCCGAGCCGCAGCGTCTGCTCGCGACCACGACCTACGACGACATCACCGTCGCGCCGCTGTACGGCGTCCGCGACGAACGCGACGAAGCACCCCTGCCCGGCGAGTTCCCGTTCGTCCGCGGCGGCTCGTCCACCCGCGACGTCAACAGCGGATGGCTTGTCGATGTCCGGTTCACCGGCGCCGATGCGGCCTCGGTCAACGAGCGCATCCTCGACGCCCTGAACAACGGGGTCAGCTCGGTGTGGCTCGGAGTCGGCGCCGGCGCCGTCCCCGTCGACGCACTCGACACCGCACTGAACGGTGTACTTCTCGATCTCGCGCCGCTCCGTCTCGATGCGGGAGCCGACGCGGTCGCGGCGAGCACGGCCGTCTACGGCGTGCTCGACAACCGCACCGACATCGAGGATCGCGCCGCCGTGCGCGTCTCCCTCGGTGCAGCGCCGCTCACCAGCGCGTTCTCCGAGCGTCCCGATGTCACCCTGGCCGAGGCCATCGAGCTGGCCCGGGCCGCCGCCGATCGCACCGAGTCGGTGCGCGCCCTCACCGTGGACGGCACGGCCTTCCACAACGCCGGTTCGTCCGACTCCGAGGAAATCGGTGCCGCGATCGCCGCCGGACTCGACTACGTGCGCGAGCTCGTCGGTGCCGGGATCCCGGTCGCCACCGCGCTCGGACAGCTCGAGTTCCGCCTCGCCGCGACCGACGACCAGTTCCAGACCATCGCCAAGTTCCGTGCCGGCCGCACAGTGTGGGCACGGGTCGCCCAGGTCGCCGGTGCCCCCGAGGCCGGCAACGCCCCGCAGCACGCGGTGACCTCGGCCGCGATGATGGCCCAGCGCGATCCATGGGTGAACATGCTGCGCACCACCCTCGCCGCCTTCGGCGCGGGTGTCGGTGGCGCCGACGCCGTCACGGTCCTGCCGTTCGACGCCGCCCTGCCGGCCGGCGTGCTCGAGGTGTCCGAGGCGTTCTCCGCCCGGATCGCCCGCAACACCCAGCTGCTGTTGCTCGAGGAGTCCAACCTCGGTCGCGTGCTCGATCCCGCCGCCGGTTCCTGGTACGTCGAGGAGCTGACCGCCGAGCTCGCGGAGAAGGCATGGAGCTTCTTCCAGCAGATCGAGGCGGCCGGTGGATACCGCGTCGCTCTCGACGCCGGGCTGATCGCCGAGCGTGTCGCGCAGACGCGTGCCCGCCGCGAGTCCGACATCGCGCACCGCAAGTTCTCGGTGACCGGTGTCAACGAATTCCCGAACCTGGCCGAGAAGCCGCTGCCGGTCGGTGTCGCCGAGGCCGGCGCGTCCGCTGCGCGCTACGCCGCGCCGTTCGAGGCGCTGCGCGACCGCTCCGACACCTACCTGGCTTCGCACGGTGTCCGGCCGCGGGTGCTGCTCGCCCCGCTCGGACCGATCGCCGAACACAACGTGCGCGCGACCTTCGCGGCGAACCTGCTCGCCGCCGGTGGCGTCGAAGCGGTCAATCCCGGACCACTGGACCTCGACGCCGATCTGTC
>NZ_AJVB01000468.1:0-3043 GCF_000278445.1 Rhodococcus sp. R1101 | reverse complement strand
GCCGGCACCCGGCGCGGTCTCGATGACGAGACCGTAATCGTTGCCGAAGGCGGCACGTAACCGGTCGTCGACGTTGGCGAGACCCACGTGCGCCGACTCCCGGACACCGCTGCCGTGCTCGCTCTCGGCGATCGCGTCGAGCGTCCCCGAGCGCAGCAGTTCCGGATCCATGCCGATGCCGTCGTCCTCGACGCTGATGACACAGTCGGTGCCTTCGTCGGCCGCCGTGATGATGATCGTCCCCGTGCGGGTGTCCTTGCCCGCGATCCCGTGCCGCACGGCGTTCTCGACGAGCGGCTGCAGGGCGAGGAAGGGCAGCGTCACGTTGAGCACCTCGGGCGCGATCTGCAGACGCACCTCGAGGGCATTGCCGAAGCGGGCGCGTTCGAGCGTCAGGTACCGGTCGATGTTGCGCAGTTCGTCGGCCAGCAGGGTGTACTCGCCCGCCGCGCGGAACGAGTACCGGGTGAAGTCCGCGAAATCCAGCAACAGTTCGCGGGCCCGATCGGGGTCGGTGCGGACGAACGACGCCACCGTGTTGAGCGCGTTGTAGATGAAGTGCGGACTGATCTGGGCGCGGAGCGCACGGACCTCGGCGCGGTCGAGCCGGGCGCGGGAGGCATCGAGTTCGGCCAGTTCGATCTGACTGCACGCATAACGCGCCACCTCGGTGATCGCACCGAGCAGCGCAGGGCCGGGTTCGACGGTCGTCACGACTCCGAGCACCCCCGCGACACCCACGTCCTCCACGACGAGCGGCTGCGCGATCAGTGCGCGGGCCGCGAGATCGCCGTTGGTCCGGCGCAGATCGTGGTGACCGACGAGGACACGTCGCTTGTCGGCTGCGGCACGGCAGGCGGCGGCGAGCATCTCGTCCGTCAGTTCCTCGAACGGACCGTCCCATGCGAGCAGTGCGCCGTCCTCGTCCAGCAGTGCCACCGCGCGAGCTTCGGCCAGCAGCATCCGCAGGTGCGGAGCCGCTTCCTTCGCGGACGACGCGTCGAGTCCGGCCCGGAGCGGACGGGCCGCGAGCGACGCCGTGTGCAACGTCGCGTGGACCGCGCGTTCGGCGGGTGTGGTGACCACCCGCCGGGTCCACAGCACCACCGAGATCACGACCAGCACCAGGAGCAGCACGGCCACTGCGAGCTCGATCGCGATCATGCGCCCACGTTACGTCGGATCGGCCGGGCGATCCGGGAACGCCCGGCCTGTCGTCCTACCGTTGTGCACCGCTGTCGCGGCGGCGACGGATACGTTCCTCCACGGCTGCCTCGTCGACATCGAGACTCTCCAGCACGTCGCGAAGGATCTCGTCGTCGAGTTCCCCGCGATCGCGTGCGTCGATGAGCGCCTGGCGCCGCGCCTGCAACGTCGCGCGCCGGATGTCGTCGAACAGCGCGGCCGGTTGCGGTCCCGCATCCTCCGCCGCGTCCTCGGCGGTCTCCGCCTCCTGCCGGGATCGGAGCGACGTGCGTGCCCTGTTCAGCAGTGTGCCGTAGATCTCCGGGTTCACACCGTCGGGCGGGTCCGCGGCGAGCTCGCCGAGCACACGGTCGCTCGACTCCGCCGAGATCCGGCGGGCCACCACCATCTGTTCCTCGGTCCGCAGACGCTCGTAGGGGTCGGTGACATCGAGCCTGCGGATGAGCCACGGCATGGTCGCTCCCTGGATGAGCAGTGTGCCGATGGCGACGACGAGCGCGGAGATCTGGATCATCTCCCGACCGGGGAAGTCGGCACCCGACGCGATCACGACAGGCACCCCGCCGGCGGCGGCGAGAGTGACGACTCCCCGCATGCCCGCCCAGGACACCACGACGTGTTCCCGGAAGCGCAGCTGGTCGCGGCCGAGGCGCTCGGATCCGGCGCGGCGCACGAGTGCGCGCCGCCCCCAGTGCAGCAGGCCCCACGCGGGTCGCACGAGCATGACGACGAGCAGGATCGCCACCGCGCCGAGCAACGCGACATGCAGATCGGTGCCGCTGCCGCGGACGTCGTCGAGGACGAACCGGAATTGCAGGCCCATGTAGGCGAAGACGAAGGTCTCGAGCACCACGTCGACGCTTTTCCACACCGCGCGTTCCTGCAGCCGCGTGCTCACCGAGACCTCGGTGGCGCGGTGCCCGAGGAACAGTCCGGCGGCGACGACGGCGAGCACTCCCGAGGCGTGAACCTCCTCGGCCGCGAGGTAGGCCGCGAACGGCAGAACCAGCCCCAGGACGGTCTCGAGCGGCGAGTCGTACATCCGGGCGCGGATCAGGTGCACGATGTACGCGAGCACCAGACCGACGGCGACCCCACCCGCGACCTCGTAGAGGAAGAACAGGACCGGCGAATCGGCGAGGATGTGCGTTCCCGTGACGGCCGAGATCGCCACGGTGAACAAGGTCAGGGCCGTGGCGTCGTTGACCAGCCCTTCCCCGGTCAGCACCGCGAGGACCCGTTTCGGCAGTCCGAGTCGCTGACCCACCGCGACGGCGCTGACCGCGTCGGTCGGTGCGACGACCGCGCCGAGAGCGAGCGCCGCACCGAAGCTCAGCGCCGTCACCATCGCGGATGCGGTCCATGCCACGACGAACGCCGTGACGAGCACGGTGAAGATTCCGAGCCGCAGGATCGACGGCAGGTACCGACGGAAGGTGGGGACCGAGAACCTCAGGGCCGACGAATACAGCAGCGGTGGCAGAACGACCCCGAGGATGACGTCCGGATGCAGTTCGAGCCGTGGCAGACCGGGCACGAACGATACGAGCGCTCCGACGGTGACGAGCACGAGCGGAGCCTGGAGGTCGCGGCGCGACGCGACGGTGGTCACCGCGATTCCGGCGATGACGACCAGCAGGATCCAGGCTCCGTTCATCGCGGCAGTACCGTGCCAGGCGTCCGGTTCACGGTGTGATCGTGGCACAGGAGCCACTCGCCCGGAGGAACCTGCCGATCGTTTGTCTCGACACGGCACGGGTATGCAACCGAGCGACCGCCGTGTACCCGGCCCTGCGAGGAGTGCGTGTGATCCCAGCCCGCGACGACGACGGTTGTG